>CAZVLI010000017.1:0-14470 GCA_964627965.1 uncultured Rhodospirillales bacterium | reverse complement strand
CCACGTCCGGCAACGCCGCGCGCGTGCTCGGCTGGCTGGAGGAGTGGTTGCAAACGGAATGGCTGGAGCTGCGCGTCTACTGCACGTCGGTCACGGAGCAATGGGCGGTCGCCACCATCGCCGGGCCGCTCGCGGGCGCGATCCTCGCGGAGCTGGCGCCGGACATGGATCTTGCGCTGCCGCACATGGCGCATACGGAAACGAAGGTCGCCGGCCTGCCGTCGCGCGTGTTCCGCGTTTCCTTCACCGGCGGGCCGAGCTACGAGATCAACGTCGCCGCCGACTATGGCCTGGCCCTGTGGGAAGCGGCGATGCGCGTCGGCGCCGCCTACGGCCTCACGCCTTTCGGGACCGACGCGATGCATCTGCTACGCGCCGAGGTCGGCTTCATCATGGTCGGGCAGGAGACCGACGGCACGGTCACGCCCATCGATCTCGGCTACGAGGGGCTGGTGAGCAAGACCAAGGACTTCATCGGCAAGCGCTCGCTCATCCGGCCGCACACCGCCGCCCCGGACCGATTGCAGCTTGTGGGGCTGACGACGCGCGATCCCCGCGCGCGGGTGCCCGAAGGCGCGCAGGTCGTGGCCGCCGCGGTGAACCGGGTGCCGGCGAAGAGCCAGGGCCACGTCACGTCGAGCTATCGCAGCCCGACCTTGCAGCGGCGCATCTGCCTCGCCTTGGTGGCGCGGGGGCGCGAGCGCCACGGCGAGACCGTGAACATCGCCTTCGATGGCCGCTTCGTACCGGCGACCATCGGCCCACCGAAATTCTACGATCCGGAGGCCGTCGATGGCTGAAGCGCCGCGCCTGTCGCCACTGGCTCGCCTGGGCCTGGCCGCGCAAGTCGGCGACGCCGACGCGCCGGTGCGGCTCGGCTGGACGGCGCCGACGGGCATGGTCGTCGTGCGCGGCGACCCGCCCGCCGATCTTGCGCTGCCGACCGCGCCCAACACAGTGAGCGGCGAGAATCCGCGTGCCTTCTGGCTCGGGCCGGACGAGTGGCTGCTGGTCGGCGACGTGGACGTCGCGGAGGTGCGCGCCGCTGGCGCCGTAGCCGTCGACGTGAGCCACGCCCGCGCCGTCATCACCGTCGCCGGTGACTTCGCCGCCGACCTGTTGTCGAAGGCGTGTAGCCTCGACTTCGACGACAGTGTTTTTCCGGCGGGCTCGTGTGCGCAGAGCAAGGTGGCGCTGACATCGGCGCTGCTCTACCGGTCCGACGCCGATCGCTTCGAGATCTTCGTCGCCCGCTCCTACGCCGCTTACCTATGGCAATGGCTGGCCGATGCGGCGGCGGAGTTCGGCTACGCGGTCGCTGGGCTGGACCAATCCGGCGGTTCATCCGGATAGAATGTGACACCGGCGCTGGCTACGGTGCGCGCAACGCACGAAGCACCGGAGCGGACCATGAGCGTCATCGACGAGCTGTTCCAGATTTTCACCGAGTACGGCGAGCGCGCCTACAGCGAGGAAGCGGTTTCGCAGACCGCGCACATGCTGCAGACCGCCGTCGCGGCCGAACGCGCCGGCGCCGACGACGCGCTGGTCGTCGCCTCGCTGCTGCACGACGTCGGCCACTTCCTGCACGCGCATGGCCATGACGCCGCCAATCGGGGCGTCGACGGCGAGCACGAGATGGCCGCCGCCGACTACCTGTCACCGCATTTCGGGCCCGAGGTGGTCGAGCCGATCCGGTTGCACGTCGCGGCCAAGCGTTACCTGTGCGCGACGTCGGCCGGCTACTTTGACCGTCTGTCGCCGGGCTCGGTTCGCAGCCTGGAATTGCAGGGTGGACCGATGAGCGAAGCGGAGTGCGAGTCGTTCCGCGCCAACCCGTACTACCGCGACGCGGTCCGCCTGCGCTCGTGGGACGAGGCGGCGAAGGTGCCGGGCCTGCTCACGCCCGACCTCGCGCACTACCGTCCGAAGCTTGAGGCGATGGTCCGCGCCTAGAGCACCATGTGTTCGGTCTGTGCCGGCCCGCTCCCCCACCTGGCCACCCAACGCCAGTATCCTAGTGGGTGGCCGGGTGGGGGAGCGGGCCGGAGCCGTGCCGCGTAAGCGGTAAGGTTTCTAGACCTCCATGTAGGCGACGACCTGGTCTTCCTCGACGGTGTCGCCTTCGGCGACGACGATGCGCTGTACCGAGCCGGCTTGCGGGGCGGTGACCGGGATTTCCATCTTCATCGACTCGAGGATCAGGATGGTGTCTTCCTCGGCGACCGACGTGCCGGCGCCGGCCTCGATCTTCCACACCTTGCCGTTGATCTCCGACTTCACCGCGACTTCCGCCATCTGCGTGCTCTCCGCTCGAGTTCTGTTTTCGCGCAGCAGTATAGCGGCGCGCCGACGTCGGGCGAGAGGTCAGCCGGTCGCACGCCGGATGGTCATGACATAGACGGGGCCGTCGTCGCCGGTCTCCGTCGTGCTTTCGACCAACTCGTGCTCGCCGGCCTCGCAGAAGGCGCGGAAGTCGTTCGGCGCGGCCGGGTCGGTGGCTCTGACGCGCAGCAGTTCGCCCGGCGCGACCTCGGCCTGCAGACGCTTGCGCGCCCGTAGAACCGGGAGTGGGCAGCGCAGCCCGGAGGTATCGAGTTCGTGCACCATGCCTTCTCTTAGGACGGGTCGCGATCGAGTGCCAGCGCGCCGAATCAAAAGCATCCGATTCGCCCACTATCGTTAACGGGCGCGGCGGAAGGTCGCGCCACGCTTCGGCGCCGCCTGTCGATCACGTTGCTTCGTTCTTTGCTAAATTCGAGCCTCGTGAATCGCTCGCAAAGTCTTTGTGAGATTGGGTTTGAGCGATTCGAGCGTCGCCGTGATTTCGTCGCCGGACGGCATTTTCACCGTGCGGAAACCGTGCCGCGGTGTCCCTTTTCTGCCCCTATACGACCGCTGCATAGCCGTTTATATTGCGCGCGCTTCACCGGGGGGTCGTTGCGACCAGAGTGTGTGTAGGCGCAACGAGAATGGATGTAGAGAAGTTCAGACCCAACGCTCCACGCGCGGCGACATTGCTGAAGTCAATGGGCAACGAACGCCGCCTGATGATCCTCTGCTATTTGGCGAATGGCGAAAAGACGGTCGGCGAACTTGAACGCCTGATCGGCATCAGCCAGTCCGCGCTGTCCCAGCACCTGGCGCGATTGCGCCGGGACCGTCTGGTCCAGACGCGGCGTGCCGCGCAGAATATTTTCTACTCGCTGCATGGCGACGAGTGCCTGACGGTGCTGCAGACGTTGCAGGACTACTACGGCGCGGCCGCCCAGCGATAGTCGACAGTCTGGCGTCAAGCTGACGAGATCGCGGCGTGTGTCGCCGCGGTTGCATATCTGCCGTGCACCAGGCGCCGTTGAGCGTCGTGGAGCGCGGACGCAAGATGCGGCCTCTCAATTGGCCTGGCGCGGCGTCGCCAGGTTCGGTGTCTGGGGCAGCTTGACCTTGGCAAGAGCAGATCGACTGGCCCTCTGCCATTGTGTCGACGGCGGCAGCATTGCTATGTCTGCTGACCGTGGCGCTCGATCGGCACGGGACGCTGCTCTGAACGATCGGCTGCCGTTGACCGGTGCCGGGACGCGACGCAAGATGCCGGCCTTCGAACCGCCCGATCGGGGGCGGCGAGGAAAGCCGTCAAGGGCGCGTCACGCCTAGCGTATGCAGATTTATCTGCCGATCGCCGAGATGTCCGCGAACATCCTCCTGCTGCTGGGGATGGGGGGCGGGGTCGGCTTTCTCTCAGGTCTGTTCGGCGTCGGCGGCGGCTTCCTGATGACGCCGCTGCTGATCTTTATCGGCGCGTCGCCGTGGCGACGGAGGCGAACCAGATCGTCGCCTCGTCGGTTTCCGGTGCGCTGGCGCACTGGCGGCGCGGCAATGTCGACCTGAAGATGGGCGTGGTGCTGCTGATCGGTGGCTTCGTCGGCTCCACCGGCGGCGTGTTCCTGTTCCGCGCCTTGCGTGACGCCGGCCAGGTCGATCTGGTGATCTCGCTGAGCTACGTGCTGTTCCTCGGCATCATCGGCGGGCTGATGTTGATCGAGAGCGTGCAGGCGATGCGCCGGCGCAGCGACAGCTCCGCGCCACGGCGCAAGCTGCATCAGCACAACTGGCTGCACGGCTTGCCGTTCAAGATGCGCTTCCGGCGCTCCAAGCTCTACATCAGCGCGCTGTTGCCGCTCGGCGTCGGTGCCTTCGTCGGCCTGCTGGCCGCGATCATGGGTGTCGGCGGCGGCTTCATCATGGTGCCGGCGATGATCTATCTGCTCGGCATGCCGACCTCGGTGGTGGTCGGCACCTCGCTGTTCCAGATCATCTTCGTCACCGCCAACGTCACCTTCATGCAGTCCTGGCAGAACCAGACCGTCGACGTGGTGCTGGCCCTGATCCTGCTGACCGGCGGTGTGATCGGGGCGCAGCTCGGCAGCCGCGCCGGCGCCAAGCTGCGTGGCGAGGAGCTTCGCGGCCTGCTGGCGCTGATGGTCCTGGCCGTGTGCGCCAAGCTCGGCTACGACCTCGTGGCCGAACCGGACGAGTTGTTCTCGCTCAGCGGCGACGGAGGGCAATGATGCGGCGCGTCCTGGCCTTCGCGTTGATGCTGACCGGCGCGGTGCTGGCGCGGCCGACGTGGGCCCAGCCGCTGATCGCCGATCTCTCCGATCACCTGATCGCCGTCACCGCCGGCTTCTCCGGCACCGACGTCCTGCTGTTCGGTGCCACCGACGGCGCCGGCGATGTCGTCGTCGTCGTGCAGGGGCCGGAGCAAAGCATCACCGTTCGCCGCAAGGACCGGGTCGCGGGCATCTGGCTGAACCAGGACAGCCTGAGCTACGACCGGGTGCCGTCGCTTTACTTCGTGGCCAGCAACCGGCCGCTGGCCGAGATCGCGCCGGCGACGGGACTGGCCCGGCACCGGATCGGCGTCGAGCACATTCTGCTGCAGCCGAGCGAACGCGACACCGCCGAGATGGAGACCGCGTTCGCCGCGGCGCTGGTCCGCAACAAGCAGGCGCAAGGCCTGTTCAGCCACGCGCCGGGCCAGGTCGCCTTCCTCGGCGGCCAGCTGTTCCGGGCCGACATCTCGTTCCCGGCGAACGTCCCGACCGGGACCTACACGGTGACGGTCTACCTGTTCAGGGAGGGGCGCCTGGTGGGCGCGCAGACCACGCCGCTGATCGTGTCCAAGATCGGGATCGGCGCCCGGATCTACGACTTCGCGCAACAGCAGGCGGCGCTTCACGGTATCGCGGCGATCCTCATGGCGCTGCTCGCGGGCTGGCTCGCAGGCGCGATTTTCCGCCGCTAGTGGTGTTTCGGCGTGGCCGGATGGCACGACTTCTGCATAAATTTTAAACAATTGCCGTTCGATACTTCTATGCGGCGAGAAAAGCATGACCTAAGTAAGTCAATGCGGCGATAAGGCCTGTGTTGGCGCCGTACTGAATATGGACCATGACATGTCCCGTTTGGACCGTAGCAAGGAAAGTCAGGATCGCCGCCCACGGCGCGGTCCGTTGGCGCGTCTGCGCCACTTCCTGCGCGATCGCCGGGGGGTGACGGCGGTCGAGGCGGCGATGATCATGCCGGTCTTCCTGCTGATCATCTTCGGCATCTTCGAGGTGGCGATGCTTTACTTCGTCGCCGCCGCCTTGGAGGGACAGGTGTCGGAAGCCTCGCGGCAGATCCGTACCGGCAATGTCCAGGGCGAGGACGATCCGCTCGCGGCGTTCCGCGCGCTGCTGTGCGGGCCGCTGTCGATCGCCATCGATTGCGACGAGATCATCGTCGACGTACGGACGTACACGAACTTCTCCGGCGTCACCTATCCGGAATTCATCGATGAGGATGGCGAGCCGGACGAAGCCCAGTTCCTGCCCGGCGCGGCGCGCGAGATCATCGTGGTCCGCGCCAGCTACCGATGGGACCTGCTGATCCCGGGCATGGGGCTTTACCTCGGCGACAACGGCAACTCATACAAGACGCTGTCCGCGACCGCCGTGTTCCGCAACGAGCCGTTCGAGAACTGACGCCATGACCGGACTGCTGCACAGATTCATCAAACGCCGCGACGGCGTCGCGGCGGCCGAGTTCGCCATCATCCTGCCGGCGCTGATCCTGATCCTGTTCGGCACCGCCGAGATCGGCAACGCCCTGCTGATCGACCGCAAGGTGACGCGCGCCACGCAGGTGATCGCCGACCTTGTGGCGCAGGAGGAGGTCGTCTCCGACTCGCAGCTCAACGACATCATGCAGGCCGCCGACGAGATCATGCGGCCGTTCCCGACCAGCGCGGAAATCATCCTGACGAGCGTCTGGCGCAAGTCGGGCGAGAGCTCGACGAAGGTCGACTGGTCGGTGACCAAACGCGGCTCCGCGCACACCACCGGGACGCCGTACACGCTGCCGTCCATCGTGCTGGACGAGGAGGAGGGCGTGATCGTCGCCGAGCTGACGTTCCCGTACCAGGCCCTGTTCCCGAACGTGATCTTTTCCGACTTTACGATCCGCGACCGCGCCTATTTGCGCCCGCGCAAGACGAGCCGTGTAACCAAGAGCTGACGCGCGACGCGCGTTTTCGCCAAGGACCGGAACCATGCCTTTGCTGGCACGTTTTCCGAAGGCGCCTGAAGTGCGCGCTTTCGGCACAGAACTCCTGCGCACGTTTGCGACCGACCGCAAGGGCGCGATCGCGGTGGTGTTCATCATCGCGCTGATCCCGCTGCTGGCCGCCGCGGGCGCCGCCATCGACCTCAGCCGCGCCTATGTCGTCAAGCAGCGGCTCGGCTACGCGGTCGATGCGGCCGGCCTGGCGGTCGGCTCGTCGACCGGGTCTGAAAGCGAGCTGCAGCAGGTGCTGGAGGACTACTTCGTCGCCAACTATCCCGCCGGCGAGGTTGGTGTCACCGCGACGCCGTCGATGGTCATCGACGGCAACGACATCACGGTGACAGCCACGGCGCAGATCGACGCGACGCTGATGCGGATCATGGGCGTGGACAAGATCGACGTGGCCGCCGAGGCGCTGGTCGTCCGCAAGGTCACCGGGCTCGATGTTGCCCTGGTGCTGGACAATTCCACATCGATGGCGGGCTCGAAGATCGCGTCGCTGAAGACCGCCGCGACGAGCTTCGTGAACATCCTGTTCGGCGCCGAGGCGACGTCCGAGACGCTGCAGATCGGCGTGGTGCCGTTCTCCGGCATGGTCAATATCGGCAAGACCAACACCGGCTACATCAAGAGCCTGTCCGGTCACAACAACAGCGACTTCGCACCGTACGACTGGGAAGGCTGCGTCGAGGCGCGTAGCCATCCGCGCGACACCGAGGACAGCTACACCGGACCGAACAGCCAGAAGAAGTGGTCGCGCTTTATCTGGCCCAGCAACTCGCAGAACTCGTGGCCGCCGGAGTCCGGCAGCTATGGCCAGTATCGCGGGCCGAACAAGCAGTGCCCGGTGCCGATCCTGCCGTTGAGCGACACCAAGCAGTCGGTGCTCGACCGCATCGATCTGATGGAGGCGAACGGCTACACCCACATCAACCTCGGCGCGGTCTGGGGCTGGCGCGTTGTCTCGCCCGGCGAACCGTTCACCCAGGCGCACGACTACAGCGATCCGAAGTTCAACCATGCCGTCGTGATCATGACCGACGGCGAGAACTTCATGCCGACCTCCAGCAAGACCTACACCGCCTATCGGCGGCTACAGGACGGCCTGCTCGGCACCACCAGCCAGAGCGCGGCGGAAGCGGAGATGGACAGCCGGTTGCTGGAGGTCTGCACCGGCATGAAGGCGCTGGGCATCATCGTCTACACGATCAGCTTCGATATCGCCTCGCCGGCGCTCTCGACCCTGCTGACCAACTGCGCGACCGACCCCAGCAAGTACTTCGACTCGCCCTCGGAGGCCGATCTCACCGCGGCATTCCAGGCCATCGGCGCTCAGCTTTCCAATCTGCGCCTTGGGCGATAGTCCATTTGGTGTTGATGGCGATCACTTCGGCTAGTCAAGATAGAGCATAAGTTTTGTTAAGAGCGGATCGTGCATTCTTGCGGTCCAGAGGAGACCACGCGAGAGCCGGCTGACGCGCTTGCGACGGCTGGAATGGTAGCGAGGACATGTTCATGCGCATGCCAGGGCAGAACAAGGCGAAGAGCCTGGCCGCCGAGAGCGGAGGGCTGCTACGCGACTTCGCGCGCAGCCGCGACGGCGCCATCGCCGTGATCTTCATCGTCGCACTCATTCCGCTGCTCGCGGCCGCTGGCGCCGCCATCGATATCTCGCGCGCCTACGTGGTCAAGCAGCGGCTGGGCTACGCGGTCGACGCCGCCGGCCTGGCGGTCGGCGCCTCCACCGGCTCCGAGGCCGAGCTGCAGCTGGTTCTGGAACGCTACTTCACCGCCAACTATCCGGTCGACGAGGTCGGTGTCCCGGCGACGCCGGCGATGGTGATCACCGGCAACAACATCACCGTCACCGCCGACGCCGAGATCGACGCCACGCTGATGCGGATCATGGGCGTGGAGACGATCGACGTTTCGGCCGAGGCGCTGATCGTCCGCAAGGTCACCGGCCTCGACGTGGCGCTGGTGCTGGACAATTCCGGCTCGATGTCAGGTTCGAAGATTGCCGATCTGAAGACGGCGGCGACCACCTTCGTGAACATCCTGTTCGGCGACGATACGACGTCGACGACGTTGCAGATCGGCGTCGTGCCGTTCAACGCGACGGTCAACGTCGGCCGCCCGAACCGCGACTACGTGCGTGCCGGCAATGGCCGCCGCAACTCCGACTACGATCCGTACCGCTGGGAGGGCTGCGTCGAGGCGCGCACCTATCCGCGCGACGTTGAGGACACCTACGAGGGCACGAACCGTCAGAAGAAGTGGCGGCGCTACCTCTGGGAGAGCAACTCGAACAACAACTGGCCGTCGGATTCCGGCGACCGCGGTCAGTTCCGCGGCCCCAACAAGATGTGCCCCGTGTCGCTCCTGCAGCTGACCGGTACCAAGCAGACCGTCCTGAACAAGATCGACGACATGGACGCCAACGGCTTCACACACATCAACTTCGGTGCCGTGTGGGGGTGGCGCGTGGTATCGCCGGCCGAGCCGTTCCAGGAGGCCCATGCCTACGACGACGACGACTTCAACCATGCCGTCGTGATCATGACCGATGGCGAGAATTTCATCTCGTCCAGCAGCAACGACTACACCGCCTACGGGTTCCTGTCGGAAGGTAACCTGGGGACCACCAGCCGGTCCGCGGCCGAGGACGAGCTCGACGACCGGCTGCTGGAAGTCTGCACCGGCATGAAGACGCTCGGCATCATCGTCTACACGATCACCTTCGACGTCAGCTCCGACGCGCTGCGAACGCTGATGCGGAGCTGTGCCTCGACCGACGCGCAGTATTTCGACTCGCCGTCCGCGTCAGAACTTCAGGCCGCTTTCGAGGCGATCGGCGCGCAGCTCTCGAACCTGCGTCTGGGTCGGTAGGGACGGCTCAGTCGAGACCGCCGAGGTCGCGCAGCGCCTCGACGTCGTTGAGCTGGACCTCGTGGCTGCGCGACAGCGTGATCAGCCCCTGAGAGCGTAGGCGCGTGAACGTCCGGCTCACCGTCTCGATGGTCAGGCCCAGATAGTCGGCAATGTCGAGCCGCGTCATTTCCAGCGTCAGGCGATTGTCGTTGGTGCCGAACCGGCGCACCTGACGGTCCATGTGCTGCAGCAGGAACGCGGCGACCCGCTCCTGCGGCGTGCGGCGTCCGAGCGTGACCATCTGCTCGTGGTCGCGTACGTGCTCTTCCTCGGACATTTCGAGCAGCTTGCGCGACAGTTTCGGGTGCCGATCCTGCAGCTCGTCGGCGTCGCGCCGGCGCATCCAGCAGGCCTTGCTGTCGACGACCGCCTCCGCGGTGTAGGCGTAGCCATGCCGGCTGGCCAGGCCCAGAAAGTCGCCGGGCTGCCCAAAGCCGATGATCTGCCGCCGGCCGTCCGGCAGCAGCCGATAAAGCCGGAAGCAGCCTTCGCGGACCACATAGATGCGAGCGGCTTCGTCGCTTTCGTGGAACAGCGCGGTACCGGCGTCGCAACCGCGATCGCCGGAAATCCGGTCGAGAAGCGTGAGTTCGTCGCGGTCGAAGACCGAGCAGAAAGACAGGCGCCTGACGGGGCAGGCGGCGCAGCGCGCCGCGTCGGGCGCGTCGCAGTCGATCGCGATCGGCAGCGTGCCGATCCGCCGCACGGTTGCCGACGGCAACGTCTTCGACTTGCCCTGAACGGCCATATCTCCTGCGCCCTTCGAGTACTTTAGCACCCGGAGTAAAGCACAGGCGGTCAGGCGCCGTCCAAGTCTTCCAGACGGTGGCCCCGGGCTTCGGCTAGCGCGGCGGCGAGCCGGCGGGCCTCTGCTTCCGCGAGGCGGTGCTCCGCCGTTGGCAGGATCACGTTCTGTACCCAGGCGACGTGGCGGCGCTGTGCCTCGCCGAAATGCGTGGCGCGCATCGCCAGCCGCTCCTCGTCGAGACCCCTGTCGCGCGTCACCAGCGAGTCGATGTCCTCCAGCAACGGCCCGATCTGGGCGCGATCGCGGGCGTGCTCGGCGGCGAGCTGGTCCATCGCCTGGTCAACATGGTCGCCGACCAGGAGCGAGGCCCGGATCGCCGGGAACAGACGGACCTCCATATCGTCAAGGTGCAGCGGCCAGTCGCTGCGGAAGAAGTCGGCGAGTGCGTGCGCCAGTGCCGGGGGCTCGGCCAGCGGCGCCGCCGCCAGCAGGTCGAGCGAGAAGCACGCCATGCGAACCCGGAACATGTCGGCCGTCAGGAACTCCAGGGGACGGCGCAACAGCTCCGGGTCGACATTGGCGATCCGATAGGGTGCGACAGGTGCACGCATCGCCGGTGTCTGTGGCTCAGTGTGAAAGGAGTACCGGGACGGTCATGTGCCGCAGGACCTCCCGGCTGACTCCGCCGAGGATCATCTCGCGCAGTCGCGACCGCCCGTAGGCCCCCATGACCAGCATGTCGCTGCCCAGGTCGGAGATCCGCGACAGGATCAGGTTGCCCGGATCGACGTCGTCGGACTCGATGCGCTGCACGTCCACGTTCACGCCATGACGCGCGAGGTGCGCGGCAATGTCGGCGCCGGGCTCCGGCCCGTAGTCGCCCTCGCCATGTGCCGCGTTGACGCTCATGACCACGACGTTCTTCGCCTTCTCCAGCAGCGGCATGGCGTCGTTCACCGCGCGCGTCGCCTCGCGGCTGCCGTTCCAGGCCACCAGGATGTTCTCGCCGACATTCTGGCGAACGCCGATATAGGGCGTCATCAACACCGGCCGGCCGGCACCGAGCACGACCGACTCCGGCAGATCGGCGCCACCGCTGCGCGCCTTGTCCGGCTCTGTCTGGCCGATGACCAGCAGGTCGGCATGGCGTGTGTGCTTGACCAGGGCGTAGGTGGCGACGAAGTCGGCCACGTCTTCCTTGCGCCACTCGATGTCGACGCCGGTTTCCTTCGCCGTCTTCTCGACCAGGCTGTGCGCCTTGGTGATCTGCTCTTCGATCAGGCGGTTCTGCGCCGCGAGCGCCTCGTTCGGCATCGGCCCGTAGACACTGGCCGGCCACGTCGGCTGGCAAGCAACGTAGATCGCCGCGAGATGGGCATCGAAGCTCTGCGCCAGCTTGGTCGCGGTTTCCAACCGGTTCGCCGTCGACTCATGCTCGTCGATGTGCACCAGGATACTCTTGTAGGACATGGCAGCCTCCTCCGGGCCCGGTTGTGATGTGACAGGCGCAACGTTGCCCGGCCGGCGCTGCGCCAACCTTGATTTCAGTCAATCGCTCGCGATCTGTATCAATTGGCTTGTCACCGCGACCTCGTAGCCGTCCGGGTCGCGTAGCGTGAATTCATCGACGCCGTAGGCTTGTCGTTCCACCGCGCCTGGCGCCAGGCCGACCTCGACCAGCTCCGCGTGAACCGCGTGCGCCGAGGCAACACCGAAATAGAGGACGACGTCGCCATAGTGCGGCCGCGCCTGCCGGTCGCCCTCGGCGATCCGTTCCGACAGGTTCAGCATCAGCCGGTGTCGGCCGTTGCCGGCCAGCGCCCAGACCAGGGCCCCGTCGCTTTCGAAGCGCTGCATCTCCTCGAAGCCGAGATGCGCATACCATCGCAGCGACCGCGCCACATCGGCGACGTTCAGCAACGGCGTGACGGTCTCGATCTCCAGGCGCATGGCGTTGCTCCGACGGTCGTTCCTGTGCTGCGATCCAACGATGACAGAGAGCCGGGTGCATTTCGATCCCTGGGCGCCGGAGGTGATCCGCGATCCCTATCCGGTGCTGCAGGAACTGATGCGCGACGAGCCGGTGCACTGGAACGACCGGCTCGGCGGCTGGTGCGTCACACGATACGAGGACGTACGGCAGGGGTTCCGCGACCCTAGATTGTCCGCCGACCGCATCCGCCCCTTTGCCGCCCAGGCCAGCGGCCCCGACGCCGAGGCCATCGGCTGGCTCGGCGAGGTGCTGGCGCGCTGGGCCGTGTTCAACGATCCGCCGATCCATTCCCGGCTGCGCGCCCCCATGGCCACCGCCTTCACCAGCCGCGCCATCGAGGCGTTACGGCCGAACATCGCCGGTATCGTCGAGGAACTGATCGACGAGATGGCGGGGCAGGGGACCGTCGACTTCCATCACGCCTTCGCCTATCCGCTGCCGGCCACGGTGATCGCCGACCTGCTGGGCGTGCCGCGCGCCGACGTCGATCACCTCAAGCGATGGTCCGATGCGCTGGCCCAGTTCGTGTTGACCAGCCGGACCAATCCGGAGAAGTACCGCATCGCGGCGGCTGGCCTGACCGAGATGGTCGACTACTTCGACCGCTTCCTCGACGAGCGTCGCCGCCGGCCCGGCGAGCTGGTCACCGATGCCATCGTCGCTGCGGCCGAGGGCGATCATGCACTGGCGGTCGAGGACGTCACCGCCACCTGCATCCTGCTCCTGTTCGCCGGTCACGAGACCACGACGCAACTCATCGCCAACGGCCTGCTGGCACTGATCGAGAACCCCGACCAGATGGCCGACCTGCGGGCGAACCTCGACGAGCCTGCGGTGGTGCGTGGCGCCGTCGAGGAGATGCTGCGCTTCGACGGTCCGAGCCTGACCAGCCCGCGTGTCGCCGCGGAAAGCTTCGAATGGCACGGGGCGGCGGTCCGCGAGGGCCAGCGCGTCTTCCTGTTCAACAGCGCCGCCAATCGCGACCCGCGCGTGTTCGCCGACCCGGACCTGTTCGATATCCGCCGCGCTGAGGCGGGCCGACATCTGACCTTCGGCTACGGCATCCACTTCTGCGTCGGCGCCCCGTTGGCCCGCCTGGAAGCCGAGGTCGCCTTCCCGATCCTGCTGCGCCGGTTCCGGGACTTCGAACTGGTCGAGCCGTTGCAGGACTGGTCCGACAGCGTCGTCACGCGCGGCATGCTGCGCCTGCCGTTGCGGCTAGTCCCGGCTTAGCCGCCGGACTTCCGATTCCTGACCGGTCGAGCCGCGATTGACGCCGGCGTTGCGCATGAGTGGGCCGTCGCCGCCCACATTCCACAGGTTCGAGCCCTGCGCGGTGAGCGCGCCGTCGACCACCATCACCTGACCCGATACGAACTCGCCGTCGTCGCTCGCCAGGAACGCGGCCATCGCCGCGATGTCGTCGCCGGTGCCCAGCCGCGGCCATAGCATCTTCGCTTGCGCCACCGCCTGCAGCGCGCCCGGCCGCCCGCCGTCGAGCAGCGGTGTCTCGATCACGCCCGGCGCGATCGCGTTCACGCGAATCCGGTGCGGCGCCATCTCCAGCGCCACCGAGCGGGTCAGGCCGATCACGGCGGCCTTGGCGGCGGAGTAGATGTGGGCGCCATTGCCGCCGGTGATGGCCGCGATCGAGGCGGTGGAGATGATCGAGCCGCCTTGGCCCTGGCGCTGCATGATCGGCGCGGCGTGCTTCATGCCCAGGAACACCGAGCGCACCAGCACCGCCATGGTGTAGTCGTAGCCTTCGGTGTCGGTCTCGCCGATCGGTCCGAACACACCGCCGACGCCGGCATTGTTGAAGATGCAATCCAGCCGGCCGAAGCGTTCGACGCTGCGTGCGACTAGCGCGGCCACGTCCGCCTCTTCGGCCACGTCGGTCCGGACAAAGTCGCATCTCTCGGTGCCGAACTCGTCAAGCGCCGCCTTGCCGTTCTCTTCGTTCAGGTCGCCGATCACCACTGACGCGCCGTCGGCGAGAAAGCGTGCCACCGTCGACTTACCCATGCCCGACGCGCCGCCGGTGATCACCGCGACCTTGCCCTCAAGGCGTCCGCCCATCGTTGTTTCTCCTTGTCGTTATTCCGCGCAGCAGCTGTGCGAGCTGCTGGCCGGCGGCACGTCGAGCGCCGGGTTCTCGTCGAAGAAGCCGACGGGGTGCAGCGAGAAGCCGG
>CAZVLI010000016.1:0-14615 GCA_964627965.1 uncultured Rhodospirillales bacterium | reverse complement strand
CGACATCCACACGCATGTCGTGCCCGAGCATTTCCCGCCGCACGCGCGTGCCGACCATCCACGCTGGCCGCAGATGGATCATGGGCCGGGCTGCGGCCATGCCAACGTGATGATCGGCGGCAAGAACTTCCGCACCGTCACCGATGAATGCTGGGACATCGGCCGTCGCGTCGAGGCGATGACCGCCGCCGGGATCGGTCGCCAGGTGCTGTCGCCGATGCCCGAGCTGCTGTCCTACTGGCTCAACGTCGATGATGCGCTGTCGCTCGGCCGACACGTCAACGACACCATCGCCACGATGGTACAGGCCGCGCCGGACCGCTTCGCCGGCCTGGGCATGGTGCCGCTGCAGGATCCGGAGGTGGCGGCGCGCGAGCTGGAAAGGCTGATGGCCACCGGCCAGTTCCGCGGCGTCGAGATCGGGACCAACGTGAACGGCGCGATCATCGGCGAACCGAAGTTCGAGGTCTTCTTCCAGGCCGCGGAAGAACTCGGCGCAGCGGTTTTCGTGCACGCGCTCCACCCCGCCGGCACGGACCGGTTGATCGGCTCGCCGCAACTGGCCGCGCTGGTCGCGTTTCCTTGCGAGACCGCCTTTGCCATCGCGTCGTTGATCACCGGCGGCATCCTGCTGCGCTACCCGAAGCTTCGCCTGGCCTTCAGTCACGGCGGCGGCGTGTTCGCCATGGTGCTGCCGCGGCTGCTGCACGGCTGGCGCACGGTGCAGACCCTGGCGCCGGAACAGTCGCGGATCGATCCCGTCGCGCAGGCGCGCGCCCTTTACTACGACACGTTGGTCTACGACGCCGACACGCTGCGCTTCCTGATCGACCGTTTCGGCAAGACGCAGCTTTGCATCGGCACCGATCATCCCTTCTCCATTCAGGAAACCCGGCCACTGGCGCCGATCGACGCGCTCGACCTTGGCGCGAACGACCGGGACCTGCTGCTGTTCGGCAATGCGCGGCGCTTTCTCGGCGAGGCGTGAATGGTCGATGGCGTTGTCGAAGTGGTGTTAGTACGCTAGCGTACCAATGAACATGGCAATAGCCCTCGACACGGCGGAAGTGCGGATCGGCAGGAGATGGACTGGGAGATCAGGCTCGGCTTTCTCATTCACGACGTCTCGCGACTGCGCCGCGTGCTGTTCGACCGCCGCCTCAAGCCGCTCGGCGCGACACGCTCGCAGTGGTGGGTGCTGGCCTTTCTCAGTCGCGATGACGGCATGACCCAGACGCGTCTGGCGGAGGAACTGGACATGGGCAAGGTCGGGCTTGGCGGCCTGATCGACCGGCTGGAAACGGCGGCGCTGGTGGAACGGCGTGCCGAGCCGGGGGACCGGCGCGCCAAGCATGTGTTCATGACCCGCGAGGGCCGACGCTTCGTCGCCCGTACGCGCGAACTCGATCAGGACATGAACCGGGCGATCCTGCAGGACATCCCGCGCGAGGATCTGGAAGCCACCGTCCGCACGCTTGAAACGATGAAGCGGCACCTGCTCGGCGGCCTGGCCGCCGACGACGGCCAGGTCGCCGCAACCGACTGAGGGGGCGATATGACGCACGCAAACCCGATGCGCGACGATGCCCTGGCCGGCAAGCGCATCCTGGTCACCGGCGGCGGCACTGGCCTGGGCCGGGCGCTGGCCGAGGGGTTCATCGCGCACGGCGCCCACGTGCACATCTGCGGCAGGCGGCCGAACGTGCTGGACGAGACCGTGGCGGCGCTGGGCGAGGGTTGCACGGCGCATGTCGCCGACGTGCGCGACGCCGCCTCGGTCGAGGCGATGGTCGACGAGATCTGGCAGACCGGGCCACTGACGGGCCTGGTCAACAACGCCGGCGCCAACTTCATCGCGCCGACCAAGGATCTCAGCCCGCGCGGCTACGAGGCGGTGCGGTCCACCGTGATGGACGGCTCCTTCTTCTGCTCCCTCGCTTGCGGCAAACGCTGGCTGGCCGAGGGGCTACCGGGCTCGGTCGTCTCCAACCTGGTGACCTGGGTATGGACCGGATCGGCCTACGTGGTGCCGGCGGCGATGGCCAAGACGGCGGTGCACGCGATGACCATGTCGTTAGCGGTGGAGTGGGGGCCGGCCAACATCCGCGTCAACGCGGTCGCGCCGGGCCCGTTCCCGACCGACAGCGCCTGGGAGAAGCTGAACCCGATCCCCGACACGTCGGTCGGCGCGACGCAGCCCGATCAGGTGCCGCTGCGTCGGTACGGCAAGCTGCCGGAACTGATCAACCTCATGGTCTTCCTGCAGTCGGATGCCTGCGACTACCTGACCGGCCAGACCATTGCCATCGACGGCGGCCACCACCTCGCCGCGCCGAGCACCTTTGCCGATCTGGCGGAGCTCAGCGACGAGCAATGGCGTGCCGCCCGCGAGAAGATCCGCGCCGGCGCCGCCCGGGAGAAGGCGGACCGCGCCAAGACATGATGGGAGGAGACCATGACGCGAGCCGACCTGCCGAGCGTGACCGACCGCTATAGCCAGGCCGACATCGATGCCTACTACGAGGCCGGGCTGTGGCGCCGCGAAACCCTGTTCGATGTCGTCGACGACCTCGCGGAAAGGCGCCCCGACGATGTCTTCGCCACCGACGGCACCACGGCGCTGACCTTCGGCGAACTGCGCGAACGGGCCTATCGGCTTGCGGTTGGGCTTTCGCGGTCTGGCATCGGAGCCGGCGACCGCGTCGTCATCCAGCTCCCGAACTGGACCGACTTCGTGGTCGCGGCCGTCGGCGTGACCCGGCGCGGCGCCATCGTCGTGCCGATCATGCCGATCTACCGCCACGAGGAGGTGAAGTACGTCCTGCAGCATTCCGGCGCGCGTGCCGCGATCACCTGCGAGAGCTTCAACGCCTTCGGCTATGCGGACATGTATGCCGATGTGCGCGGCGATTGCCCCGACCTTGGGACTGTCTACCTCGCCCGGGCGAGCGAGCCGCATGGCGATGCGCGGCCGTTGGCGACGCTGCAGGCCGAGGGCGAGCTGAATGCGTTGTTGGCGGAGATGGCGCACGAGCCCACCCCCGACGACGGCCAC
This sequence comes from uncultured Rhodospirillales bacterium, assembly GCA_964627965.1. Classification (GTDB taxonomy): domain Bacteria; phylum Pseudomonadota; class Alphaproteobacteria; genus JAVKFY01. The sequence goes on along the minus strand of CAZVLI010000016.1, from coordinate 11,560 downwards.
ATCATCATCTACACCTCCGGCACGACGGCGCGGCCAAAGGGCTGCTTCCATACATGGAACACGCTGGCCTACAGCATGCGGGTGATCGCGGAGAACTCGCGCTGGTCGACCGATGACGTCGCCTTCGGCCCGTCGCCCGTGACGCACGCCACGGGCTATGTCACCAGCGTGCTGATCCCGCTGCTGGCCGGCGGCAAGACGCACCTGATGGAGGCATGGAACCCGGCCGAGGGCATCGAGCGCATCGCCGCAAACGGCTGCACCGCGACGGTGACCGCGACGGCCTTCCTGCAAATGCTGCTGGATGCCTACGACCCGGCCAAGCACGACCTCAGCTCGATGCGGCTGTGGATCGCCGCCGGCTCGCCGATCCCGGCGGCCGTGATCGAGCGTGCGAAGCAGGTCCTGCCGAGCCTGGAGGTGCTGAGCCTCTACGGGCGCAGCGAGAACATGCTCACCACCATGTGCAAGTGCGGCGACGACGTCCGGCTGTCGCTGACCTCCGATGGCTGCGCGCCGCCGGATGTCGAGATCGCGGCGGTGGACACGGATGGCAATCGGGTGTCGCCCGGCGAGGAGGGCGACCTCTGCTACAAGGGCCCGGGCCACATGATCGAGTATTTCCGCCAGCCCGATATCACGGCGGAGATGTTCACCGCCGAGGGCCTGTCGCGCTCCGGCGATCTCGGTCGGATCAACGAGGACGGCTACCTGCGCGTCACTGGCCGGCTGAAGGACATCATCATTCGCGGCGGCATGAACATCAGCGCGCTCGAGGTCGAGAACCTGCTGCTGAAACACCCGGCGGTGGCCAACGTCGCCGTCGTGGCGATGCCGGACGAGCGGCTCGGCGAGAAGGCCTGCGCCTTCGTGGTGCCGGCGGATGGCGCCACGCCGAACCTGCGGGACCTGTCGGCCTACCTGCGCGACGAGCATCAGTTCGCGATCCAGAAGATGCCGGAGCGTCTGGAGATCGTCGACACGCTGCCGATGACCGCCACCGGCAAGGTGCAGAAGCACGTCCTGCGTTCGGAGATGTGCCTGGCACTCGAAGAAGTCGGCAAGATCGCGGCGGTGCTGGAACGCGAGGCGGCGTCGGCCTGATGTCCGTTTTGCTTGGCATCAACGCGCCGTGGGAGCTGCGCGACTACGCTGCCGGGTTGGCGGCGCGCAAGGCCGCCGGGCTGGAGATGGTGATCGTTTCCGACCACCTCAGCTTCCGCAACGGCTTCGGGCAGGACGCGTTGATCCGCGCCGGCATGGTGCATGCGCAGCAGCCGGACCTCACGGTGCTGGTCGCGGTCTACCTGCTGCCGCTCCGCCATCCGGCGCTGGTCGCGCGACAGCTCGCCGACCTCGACCAGATGGCGCCCGGCAAGCTGGTGCTAGGTATTGGCGTCGGCGGCGAGGACCGGGCCGAGATCGCAGCGGCCGGCATCGATCCGACCACCCGTGGCAAGCGCACCGACGAGTCGCTGATCTGTCTGCGTGGGCTGATGACCGGCGAGCCGTTCGAGTTCCACGGCGCCCACTTCGATCTCGACGGCGTGAAGATCGTACCGGCCGTACAGCCGGCGGTGCCGATCCTGGTCGGTGGCCGATCGGAGGCGGCGCTGCGCCGGACCGCCCTGCACGGCGACGGGTGGTTCGGCATCTTCTGCACCGTCGACCGCTTCGCTCGCTCGCTGGCCCAGATCGAAGCCGAGGCCGAGACGGCCGGACGCACGGTCGACTGGCGCCACGGCATGCAGGTCTGGTGCGCCATCGACGACGATGTCGCCGCAGCGAAGGCGCGGCTGTCGGAGACCATGTCGAGCTTCTATCAGGTGCCGTGGGAGAAGTTCGAACGCTACGCGCCGGCCGGCACGGCCGAACAGGTCGCCGAGTACCTCGCCGGCTACGTCCGCGCCGGCACGCGCCTCATCAACCTCGCGCCGGTCGGCGACGATCAGGCCTGCGTGGAAGGCGTGGCCAAGGTGAAGGAACTGTTGGACGCGGAGTTTGGCCGCTAGCCCAGCGCGGCGCCGATGCTGTCGAGGTCGGACATCGCGATGGCGATGCGGCGCATCATCTCCACCGTCGTTGCCTCGGTCTGCATTGCCGGCAGGAACGGCGAGTGGCAGAGCGTGATCGTCCACATCCAGAAGGCGTGCAGCATCTGCCGCCGGTAGTGATCCCAGCCCTCGTCGAAGTCCTGAGGCTGCCCGGTCTCGGCGCCGAGGCGGTCGAGATAGCGCGTCAGCAACTCACGCTCCCATGCGCGCCGGTCGTCGGGGTCGAGCGCCGCGGAGAGCATGTACGACACGTCGCGTGACCAGTGCCCTTGGGTCAGGCACTGCCAGTCGCACAGGCCCATGGTGCCGTCGCCGGTCTGGTACCAGTTGCCGATATGCACGTCGGAGTGCAGCAGGCCGCGCGGCCCTTTCACATGAATGTCGGCGCACGCCTCGGTCGCGGGCCACACCTGCGCGCGGCGGTCCAGGATGTCGCGCGGCATCGCGTCGGCGGTCTTGGTCAGCGCCTGGTCGGTGTAGTGCTCGGTACGCATCTTCCGCGCGCCGATGCGGAACCAGTCGGCGAAATTCGCCACCCAGCGCAGCTCGCTGTCGAGGCGCGGGTCGGCATGGCGATGGCCGTGCAGCACCGCCAGCAGGTCGACCATGCTCTCCGCCATCTCGCGTGTCACGGCGGTCCTGTAGTCGCAGAAAGTCGCGCCCTTGGTGACGGCGATGTCTTCCAGCACATTGACGCAGGCCAGCGTCTCGCGGTCGAAGGCGGCGTGATAGCCGAGCGGCGACTCGATGTTCAGATCCGGGCGGATCTCCATGTAGAACCGACCCTCGGCCCGCGCGGTGCCGTTGTAGCCGCCCATCATCCGGGTCACGAGCGTCGGCAGCGACTTGGTGAACACGACCGTCGGCAGGCCGGCCTCCTGCCCGGCCTGGTTCCAGGTCAGGGCGAAGCGGTGCCGCTGGTGTGTGCCCTTCGAGGCCGAGACCGGTTGCACCGACTCCACCTCCGCGCCCGGCACATCGCCGCCCAGGACGGCGGTCCACCAGGCCGGCGTGATCGCGTCGACCGAGGTCGGCACGTCGTCGCGGCGTGTCGCCATCGGCCGCGCCAGCCGGTCGGCCAACAGCCGGCCGCCGACGCGCAGCGCCGTCGCGGTCGGTGTGCGTGACCAGTTCGCCATCGTTGTGCTTCTTCCCGGTCGCCTGCTTTCGCGTTGTCGCAGGATAGTCTACAAATGAATAGTACGCATGCGTATCAATTTATGGGAGGGAAGTCATGCGCGGGCTGGAAGGCAAGTCGGCGATCGTCACCGGCGGCGGCAGCGGCATCGGCCGCGCCATCGCGCTGCGGCTGACGGAGGAGGGCTGCACCGTCGCGATCTTCGACCTCGACAAGGCCGGTGCCGATGCGGTCGCGGCCGAGAGCGACGGCAAGGCGACGGCCTATCAGGTCGACGTCACCGATGGCGACGCCGTCGAAGCCGCCGTCGCTCAGGTCTACGAGGCGGGCCCGGTCTGGCTGCTGGTGAACTGCGCCGGCTGGGACTTTCCGACGCCGTTCCTGAAGACCGACCGCGACCTGTGGCGCAAGATCGTCGACATCAACCTCTACGGTCCGATGAACCTGCATCACTCGGTGTGCGGCCGCATGGCCGAGACCGGCGGCCGTGTGGTCAACATCGCCTCCGACGCCGCCCGCGTCGGTACTAGCGGCGAGGCGGTCTACTCCGCCTGCAAGGCCGGCCTGATCTCGCTCACCAAGTCGCTTGCCCGCGAGCTGGCGCGCAACGGCATTCTGCTGAATGCGGTCTGTCCTGGCCCGACCGACACGCCGCTGATGCAGACCGTGGTTGGCAGCGGCGAGGACGGCGAGAAGTTCCTGGCCTCGATGGCGCGGGGCATCCCGCTGCGCCGCATCGCCACCCCGGAGGACTATCCGGGTCTCGTCGCCTTCCTGGCCAGCGACGACGCGGCGTACATCACCGGCCAGACCTTCTCCGTCTCCGGCGGCCTGACGATGATCTAGCTGCGTTGCGAGGCCGCCAGCGCGGTCTGCTGGCGGGCGATGATCAGTTTCATGATCTGTGCGGTGCCGTCGCCGATCTCCATCGACATCACGTCGCGCATGCGCTGCTGGTGCGGGAGGTCCTCCGACCAGCCATAGTGGCCGAAGGTCAGCAGGCACTGGTGGATCACGTCGGCGGCGGTCTTCGGGCCGAGCCACTTCGCCATCGCCGCCTCCTGGGTGTGCGGCAGGCCGGCGTCGCGCAGGCGCAGCGCGTGATAGCAGAGCTCGCGGGCGGCGGCGGCGGCGGTCTCGCCCTCGGCAAGCGGGAAGGTCACGCCCTGGAACGCCGACAGCGGCTTCTCGAACGCCTCCCGCTCGTTGACGTAGTGCCAGGCCTCGTCGAGCGAGGCCTGCGCCGAGCCCAGGCAGAGCAGGCCGAGCAGGGCGCGGCTGTAGTCGAAGCCGACCATGACCTGCGTGAAGCCCTGGCCCTCGTCGCCGAGGCGATGGTCGGCGGGCACGAACACGTCGTCGAAGAACAGCGAGCCGCGCCCGATCGCGCGGGCGCCGAGATCGCGGAAGCGGGTCCGCGTCAGCCCCTTCGCGGCGCCGTCGACCAGGAAGGCGCTGACGCCGCGCGCCTTGTCGTCCGGCGCGCCGGTCCGCGCGAAGGTGATGAACGCGTCGGCCTGATCCGCCGAGGTGATCGAGGTCTTCTCGCCCTTGAGCACGTAGCCCCCGTCGACCGCGCGCGCCGACAGGGCGAGTTGCGCCGCATCGGAACCGCCGCGCGGCTCGGTCAGCGCCAGCCCGACCAGGGCGTCGCCGGCGACGATCCGGCCGACCCAATCGGCGGCGACGTGCGGTTGCGCGTTGCTGGCGATGATCTGCGACATCAGCGAGCCGGAGACCGCGACGGAGCCCATGCTGAAATCGCCATAGGCCAGGGCCTCCGCGATCAGGCCGGCGATGACGCAGCTCAGGCCCGAGCCGCCGAGCGCCTCCGGCATCTCCGGCGCGATCAGGCCGAGCTGCCCCAGTTCCCGGACCAGGTCGCGGTCGATCACCGCGTCGTGGCTGTCGCGCGCCATGTAACCAGGCGCCAGCCGATCGCGGGCGAAGCGCCGGGCGATGTCCTGGATCGCCCGCTCATCGTCGCTCAACAGATACTGCGCAACCACCGCTTGCTCCCCTGTCCGTTCCGCCGACCCTAGAAGCCGGCAATTTCGTACGCAAGTGTATCAATTCGCCTCCCGCGATTTACATACCGGACAGATTGTTTGTAAATTATTCAAAACACCACCGCGGGGAGGAACACCGATGAGCGCCAAGGCAGCCTTGAGCGAGGCCATCCACGTCGACCCCAGCCGCAACCTCTTCAAGGTGTCGCGGCGCAACTTCACCGACCCTGACATCCTGGAGGCCGAGCGCGAGCAGATCTTCGACCGCTGCTGGCTCTACCTCGGGCATGACTCGGAGTTGGCGCAGCCGGGCGATTTCGTGACCCGCGTGGTGGCCGGCCGGCCGATCCTGTTCACGCGCGACAAAACCGGCGAACTGCACGCGATGTTCAACACCTGTCCGCATCGCGGCGCCACGGTGTGCCGCGAGCGTCAGGGCAACGCCAATGCCTTCCAATGCTTCTATCACGGCTGGACCTTCGACCAGGACGGGCGCCTGCGCGGCATGCCGGGCAAGGAGAGCTATGCCGACGACTTCAACGCCGACGGCGGCGGCAACATGGTCCATGTGCCGAAATTCGAGGTGTACCGCGGCTTCGCGTTCATCTGCTTCGATCCGAAGGCCGAGCCGCTGGTCGACTACCTGGCTGGCGGCCGCGAGTACCTCGATCTCGTCGCCGACCAGTCCGAGGCTGGGATGGCGATCGTCGGCGGCACGCAGGAGTATTCGATCCGCGCCAACTGGAAGTTGCTGACCGAGAACTCCATCGACGGCTATCACGCCGCCACCACCCACGCGACCTACCTCGACTACCTGAAGGGCACGGCCGGCGCCCTGGCTAAAGTCGGCCTCAACGGTGTCGGTCGCGATCTCGGCAACGGCCATGCCTGCGTCGAGTACTCCGCGCCCTGGGGCCGCCCTGTGGCGCAGTGGATCCCCGCCTGGGGCGAGAACGGCAAGCGCGAGGTCGAAGCCATCCATGCGCGGCTGGTCGAACGCTTCGGGCAGGAGAAGGCGGATCGGCTGGCATTCAAGAACCGCAACCTGTTGATCTTTCCGAACCTGATCATCAACGACGTCATGGCGATCACCATCCGCACCTTCTATCCGACTTCGCCGGACCTGATGCAGGTGTGCGCCTGGGCCATCGCGCCGTCGGACGAGAGCGAGTGGGCGCGCAAGTACCGCCTGTTCAACTTCCTGGAGTTCCTCGGCCCCGGGGGCTTCGCCACGCCGGACGACGTGGAGGCGCTGGAGCATTGCCAGCGCGGCTTCCAGAACGTGAAGGAGGCGCGCTGGAACGACATCTCCAAGGGGATGGGTCTCGACGAGCCGTCTTTCGACGATGAGATCCAGATGCGGGCCTTCTGGTCGCGCTGGAACGACCGCATGCTGGCCGCGCCGGGAGCCTGAGATGACATCGCTGAATGAAATTGGCCGGCCGGAGGTCGAGGACTTCCTGTTCTACGAGGCGGAACTGCTGGACGAGTGGCGGCTGGACGAATGGCTGACGCTGTTCACCGACGATGCGCACTACTACGTGCCGTCGACCGATGTGGCGCCGGACGCCTCGCCCGACGACAACCTGTTCTTCATCGCCGACGACCGCTATCGCCTGGAGGCGCGCGTCGCCCGGTTGAACAAGCGCATGGCGCACTCCGAGTATCCGCGGTCCAAAACCCGCCATCTGGTGTCCAACGTGCGGATCAGGGAGCGCGACGCCGACAGCCTATTCGTGACGGCGGCCTTCGCGACCTATCGTTCCAAGGACGACATCACCGACACGTTCGTCGGGTCGAACCGTTACCGCCTGGTCATGGCCGACGACGGCCTGAAGATCCGCGAGAAGCGCTGCGTGCTCGACCTCAACGGCCTGAAGCCGCAGGGCCGCGTCTCGATCATCCTGTAGGAGTTGCCGATGCCGATCCCCTACCGCCACCGCCGGCTCGGCTACGTGGCATTGAACGTGACCGACCTGGACCGATCCGTCGACTTCTACCGCGACCTTGTCGGGCTCGACGTCAGCGAACGGAACGACGGCTGGGCGGCGCTGCGCTGTGGTCGCGACCACCACAACGTGCTGCTGTACGCCAACGGCGAACCGGGGGTGAAACGGATCGCCTTTGAGCTGGAAAGCGAGGGCGACCTCGATCTGGCCGAGAGCTACCTGGCCGAGCAGGGTCTCGACCCGATACCGGTCGACGAGACGGAAACCAAGGCGCTGGCGATGGGGCGTGCGATCCGTTTCCGCGAGCCGGCAACCGGCCTGTGCCTGGAGTATTTCGCCCGCCAGCGCTACATGGCGCTGCCGTTCGAGGCACGGCTGACCAAGATCGAGCGGCTCGGCCATGTCGTCATCCAGGTCAAGGAGTTCGACAAGGTCTATCGCTTCTTCGCCGATACGCTCGGCTTCGCCACGTCGGACTTTGTCACCGGTTTCGCCGCCTTCATGCGCGCCTTCCCGAACCCGCTGCACCACACGCTGGCGGTGCTGGCCGGGCCGGAGAACCGTCTGCACCACGTCAACTTCATGGTCACCGACATCGACGACGTCGGCCGCGCCATGAACCGGATGCGCGAGGCCCAGGTCGAGGTCGTCTTCGGGCCGGGGCGGCACCAGCCGTCGGAGAGTATCTTCCTCTACTTCCTCGATCCCGACCGGATGACGGTCGAGTACAGCTTCGGCATGGAGACTTTCCCGGAGGAGGGGGCACGCGAGCCGCGACTGCTGGAGCCGCGCCCGGAGGCATTGGATAGCTGGGGCGGCAAGCCGGCCCCCGCCTTCGCCCAGGTCGGCACTATCGAGGGCGCGACATGAGCCGCCCGCTGGAAGGCCGCGTCGCCATCGTTACCGGCGCGGCACAGGGCATCGGCCGGAGCATCGCCGAACGCCTTTCCGACGACGGCGCCCGGCTGGTGCTGGGCGACCTCGACGAGACCGCGCTGGCCGCCACCGTCAACGAACTCGGCGACGTGCCGTACGAGGCCGGCGATCTGTCGCAGGAGGACGTCGCGCGCCGTCTGGTCGACTGCGCAGTTTCGGCGCACGGGCACATCGACATCCTGGTGAACAACGCCGGCGGCGGCATCATCCGGCCGTTCCTGGAGCAGACGCCCGACACGTTGCGCGCCACCGTCGATCGCAACCTTTGGACGGCGCTGTGGTGCTGCTGGCTGACGTTGCCGCTGATGCGCGAGCGCAAGTTCGGCCGCATCGTCAACATCGGCGCCGACTCGGTGCGCAATGGCCTCTACGACCACGCCGCCTACAACGCCGCCAAGGGCGGCATGCATGGCCTGACCACCGGGCTGGCGCGGGAGTTCGCCCGCGACGGCATCACCGTCAACACCGTGGCGCCCTGTGCGGTGAACACGCCGCAACTGCAGGCCTTCGTCGAGCGCGACCCCAGCCTCGCCGAGAAGTTCGTCTCGGTGATCCCGGTCGGCCGCCCGGCGGAAATGGCCGAGGTCGCGTCGATGGTGAGCTACCTCGCGTCCGACGAGGCCGGTTTCGTCACCGGACAGGTGATCTCGGTAAACGGCGGCAGCACGATGCTGTAGCTGAGCCCAGCTTCCTCGCGGCCGTCCCGCGTTGTCCGTGACGCGACAATTCGCTAGCGTACAAAATCGCGTCGACGGATCGGGAGGCGGACTTGGCGAAATCGATGGACTGGGAGATCAAGCTTGGATTCCTGATCCACGATGTGTCGCGCCTGCGCCGGGTGCTGTTCGACCGCAAACTCAAGCCGTTGGGGGCGACCCGCTCGCAATGGTGGGTGCTGGCCTTCCTCAGCCGTGACGACGGCATGACCCAGACCAAGCTGGCCGAGGAACTGGACATGGGGAAGGTCGGTCTCGGCGGCCTGATCGACCGCCTGGAGGCCGCCGGCTTGGTCGAGCGGCGCGCCGAGCCTGGCGACCGGCGCGCCAAGCGGGTGTTCATGACGCGCGAGGGCCGACGTTTCGTCGCGCGCACGCGCGAAGTCGACCAGGAGATGAACGCCGCGATCCTGCATGGCATCTCCGCCGCGGATCTTGAGGCCACGGTCCGCACCCTGGAGGCGATGAAGCAGCACCTGCTGGTCGGGCTTGCGGCGGGCGACAGCCAGGTCGACGCCGCCGACTGACGTTGCTGACGCTTTGACTCGCCGCACGGGCCGGCGAGAAAATCGCGCCGCCTCGGGAACCGCCGAGGTTGAGCCACGAAGCGAGGACGCCGCCATGACGCTCTACGAGATGCGCACCTACCAGATCATCCTCGGCAAGATGCCGGAGATGCTGAAACACGAGACCGATCTGTTCGAGGCGCTGAAGGCGTCCGGCCTCGACAGCTACTGCGTCGGCTACTTCGTTTCCGACACCGGCCCGCTGCACCAGCTCATCCACCTCTGGCGCTTCGAGGACGACGCCGCGCGCCGGGACTTCTGGAAGCGCTTCTACGCCAGCGAGGCGGTGCTGAAGGTGGTGCCGAACATCCGGCCATTGCTGGAGTCGCAGGAAGTGCGGCTGCTGACCGGCGCGCCATTCGGGCCGCAGCCCTGATCTACCTGTCGCCGTACACGCGGATCCAGCGCTGCACGTCTTCTTCCAGTTCCTCCAGGCGCCGTTCGGATTCGATGAAGCGCTTGTCGTTGGTGTTGTCCGAGCGGTTCAGCCGTCGCTCGCTCGAACGTATCCGGTAGAGCAGGCTGCGCGCGGCACTCTTCTCGCCGGGCATCAGGCGGTCGAGGTCGCGCTCGTGCCGCCGGATCGACTTGCGTACGACCTCGATGTGCGGGTCCTTGTCGCGCGATTGCGCGACGATGAAGGCGCCATCGGCGGCCAGGCCCGGGCCGAACGCCGTCAGCAGCAGCGCGCCGCCGACGGCCAGTGCTGTCAAAGGGTTGCGAGCCATGCGTCCCTCCGTTCCTCGGGTCAGGGCTTGTACGCTATCGCCTTGATCTCGATGAGGAAATCCGGTCGCGCCAAACCGGCGACCTCGACCATCGTCCAGGCCGGGAACGGCTCCTTGATGTAGCGGCCCTTGAGCTCGAAGAAGGCGGCGCGGTGTGCCTGCAGCCCGACGTGATAGGTGACGAGTTCGACCACGTCGCCCATGTCGCAGTCCGCCGCCGCCAGCACGAGCTTCAGCCGCTCGAAGGCGTTGACGATCTGGGTCTCGGCGTCGGCTGGGATCGAGCCGTCCGGGCTGATGCCGACCTGGCCGGAGACGTAGACGAAGTCGCCGGCGCGTACGGCGGCGTTGTAGCCGAAGGTCTGGAAGAACGAGCCGCCGTCGGCGGTACGGAACTGAGGGTCCTTCGGGTCGTAGATTTCCTTGCGCATGGAAGCTCTCCTCTAGACGCGGGTGTCGGGCGGCAAGCCGAGACCGAGCAGCGCGCGGCCATGCGCCTCGCCGATCGGTTCCGGTTGCAGCAGGAAGTGCGAACTCATCGCGTGCAGGTCGCGCAGCAGCCGCGGCATGCGTCCGTCGACCGGCAGCAGGCTGCCGCCGACCGCGGCGAACAGGCGATTGGCCATCTCCAGCACCTGGCGCGAGGCGACGGCGAAGCGCATCCGCATCGCGGCGCGCTCCTCCTGGCTCAGCGGCTCGTCGGCGGCCATGCGGCGTTCCAGCAGGGCGGCGTCGGCGACCAGGGCGTCGCGCGCCATCGTCATCGTCGCGTCGGCGCTGGCCGCGAGGATCTGGGTCGGCGCACCGTCGCGCGAGCGGGCGATGTTCAGGTACTCGTCGACCACGGCGCAGGCCACGCCCAACGTCGGCGCCTGCACCGAGGCGGCGAAGACCGGCGTCAGCGGCAGGTCGTAGACCGCCTCGTCATTCGGGCAGTCGGGATGCGTGCCGCCGGCCTGCAGTGCGGCCCAGGTCATCTGACGGTGGCTCGGCACGAAGGTCGGCGGCAGCTCGATGTCTTTCGAGCCCGTGCCCTGCATGCCCAGCACCTGCCAGCTCGTCTGGTCGATCGCGAACGCCTCGGCCGGTATCAGCAGGATGTGCGGTTCCGGCCCGTTCGCGCTCGGAAGGGGGGCCAGCACGCCGACCCAGGTGGCGACGTCGATGCCCGAGGCATAGCGCCACTCGCCGGACAGTATCACGCCGCCGTCGGCCGGCGCGGCCACGATGTCGCGCCCGACGCCGCCAGTGAGCAGCGGCACGATGGCCGGGCGGCCCGCGCCGAACACCTCGTCCTGGGCCGGTTTCGGAAACTTGCCGACCATCATCACGTTGGCGGCGCCGAGCCCGGCGATCCAGGCGGCGGCCGCCGAGCCGCGTCCGATCTCGCCGATCACCGGCCAGACCTCGGACGGCGGCAGGCCCAGCCCGCCGTAGCGCGGCGGCTGCGTGAGACGGAACATG
>CAZVLI010000015.1:0-14900 GCA_964627965.1 uncultured Rhodospirillales bacterium | reverse complement strand
GCCTGGTCGACGGCAAGTGGGTGCCGACCTTCCCGAACGCGCGCTACCTGATCTGCGAGGCCGAGCTGGCGCATTGGACCGAGCACGGCCGCTCCATGCAGAAGAAGGTGCTGGGCGACTCGATCCAGCCGGTGTTCGACGCCGGCCTGGCCGAGACCGTCGGCGCCGACTATCGGCTGTGCGACGAGATCGCGCTGATCCCGACGCCGGGCCATACGCCGGGCCACGTCTCGGTGCTGATCGAATCGAAGGGCGAGACCGCGCTGATCACCGGCGACTTCATCCACCACCCGTGCCAGCTGCACAACCCGGACTGGGCCTCGGCCGTCGACACCGACGCCGACCAGGGCCGCAAGAGTCGCTGGGACGTGTTCGAGAAGCACGCCGACAACCTGCTGATGATCGGCACCCACTTCGCCGGCCCGACCGCCGGCAAGTTGGTGCGCGACGGCAAGGTCTTCCGGTTGGACGTGTAGGGGCGACGCGATGGCTGATGAGAAATACATCGTCACGGCCGAGGAGATCGCGGCGATGGAGGGGCTGCGCAAGGCGCACTTCCTGAACCCGGATGCGCAGCGCGCCAACAAGTCGCTGGGCGACCTCACCGGCCTCACCGGGCTTGGCTTCCACGTCATCGAGGTCGAGCCGGGCTACGCCTCGACCGAGCATCACGTGCACCACTTCGAGGACGAGTGCGTCTACATCCTGGCCGGCACCGCGACCGCCTACGTCGGCGACGAGGAGTTCCAGGTGAAGGCCGGCGACTTCATCGGCTACCGCAAGGGCGGCCTGCCGCACGCGTTGAAGAACACCGGCAGCGAGACCCTGCGCTGCATCGTCGCCGGCCAGCGGCTGGCGCACGATGTCGGCGACTACCCGCGCCTCGGCAAGCGCCTCTACCGCAACGAGGGCATGCCCTGGAACATGGTCGACCACGCCGCCATCGACACGCCGGTCGCCGGCGCGAAGAAGTAGTTCCAAGTTTCTACTGTCATGCCCCGCTTCATGCGGGGTATCCACGTCCCGACGCTTCCGGAGGCGTGGCATGTCCTGCAACGCCTTCGGCGGCGTGCCGACGTGGATGGCCCGGACAAGCCGGGCCATGACGATCCTTGAGTTGATGCGAGCTACTCGGCCCGCTCGATGTCCAGCTGCGCGGTGATTGACAGGGCGGCGGTCTCCAGGTCGCCGAGGTCGAGCATGTCGTCGAGTCGGCCGTCGTTGGCCAGGCTGGCCATGCCGTGCACCAGCGACCACGCCGCCGCGCACGCCGTCTTGATGCGCCTCTCGCCGGCGCCGGGCAGGCAGGCGGCGACGGCGTCGGCCAGCGGCGCGTAGCTCGCCGCGCGCGCCTCCGCCAGATCCAGGTCGACGTCCTCGGCCTGGAAGGCCGGCGCCTGCATGAACTGGAACAGCGCCCGCTCGCGCACCGCGAAGCTGACATAGCCGACGCCGAGCCGGTTCAGCCGCTCGCGCGGATCGCTCGCGCCGTCGGCATGCGCCAGCATGGTGGCGGTGAAGGCGCGGGTGGCTGCCGCGGCAACGGCCTCCAGTAACGCCTGCTTGTCCTTGAAATGGTGGTAGGGCGCGGTTTGCGACACGCCGACCGCCTTGGCCACGCCGCGCAGCGACACCGCCGCCGGTCCCTGATGGACGACGATGTCGCGCGCCGCGTCGACGAGCGCGGCGCGCAGGTCGCCGTGGTGATAGCTGCTGGCGCCGGGCTTGCCGGAATCGCTCTTGCGGTCAGTTTGCATTTTCTATCTTGACGCTGTTAAGATCGTCCATATCTTTACGCTGTCAAGTTTCAGCGCGTGACGCAAGCCCCACCGGCGGCGGCGCGCGGACAGCAGGGGACGACCGATGAGCAAGACCGACACGATCTCGATCACCCGCCGACACATGCTTCAGGGCACCGGCGCCGCCGCGTTGGTCGGCGGCTTCGGCCTGGGCCGCGCCCGCGCCGAGGGTGGCGGTTTTGGACCGGCTCCGGAATGGATGCGGTTGCTCGGCGTTTCTGAGCAGGGCGGCCGCTACAGCGCGCCACGTATCGAAGGGGAGATCCCTACCGATCTGCGTGGCTCGCTCTACCGCAACGGACCGGGCCTGTTCGAGCGCGGCGGTGTCGCCATCCGTCACTTGCTGGACGGCGACGGCCTGGTGCAGCGCTTGAGCTTCACGGATGCCGGCGTGCGCTATCAGAACCGCTTCGTGCGCACCGCGAAGTACGTCGCCGAGGAAGCGGCGGACGAGCGATTGCAGGCGACCTGGACGACGCGGAAGACGGAAAGCTTCCTCGACAACATCGGCGGCGGCGTCAGCGGCAGCCAGGCTGGCGTGACCGTCTATCCCGTGCACGGCAAGGTGCTGGCCCGCGACGAGGTCGGCCCCACCTATGAGGTCGACGGAGAGAACCTTGAGACCCTCGGCACGATCGCGGCCGGCAAGGGCCTGGACGACGTCGGCTTCAAGGCGCACAGCAAGCTCGATCCCGACACCGGCGAGTGGATCCTGCTCGGCACCAAGTTCGGCCCGTCGATGCGCATCCACGTCGCGATCTACGAGCCGACGCTGCGCCACAAGACACAGTTCGAGGTCGAGTCGCCGCGTCAGGTCTACGTGCACGACTTCATGGTGACAAAACGCCACATCGTGGTGGTGTTGCACCCCTGCGAGTTCTCGCCCTTCGGTTTCCTGGCCGGCATGAACAGCTTTACCGACAGCCTCACCTGGGCGCCGCAAGAAGGAAATCTGATCGCCGTGCTGCCGCGCGACGGTGGCGACGCGCGCTTCTTCGACGCGCCGGCGGCGTTCGTCTGGCACGCGCTGAACGCCTATGACACGGACGAGGGTCTTGTCGCCGACCTCGTGGGCTACGACGAGCCGGACCACTTCATCGGCCCCGACGCGCTGTTCGCGAACCTCATGGTCGGCCGCCTGGGCAGGGCCGAGGCGCCCGGTCGCATCCTGCGCTATCGCATCGACCTGAAGGCCGGCCGGTTGCGCCAGGAGGTCGTCGACGCGGGCAACCACGAGTTCCCGATGATCGATCCGCGCGTCGCCATGACGCGCCATCGCGTGGGCTACTTCGCGAGCGGCGGTCTCGGCGGTTTCAACTCAGGGCTGAAGCGCCTCGACTACGAAACCGCCGCGACCCAGGTCTTCGACTTCGGCACGCAGACCCAGGTTGGCGAACCGGTCTTCGCCGGGCGCCCGGGCGGCGCGCTGGACGATGGCTGGCTGATCGCCCAGTGCCTGGACGGCGCATCGATGACGACGTTCTTCGCGGTGTTCGATGCCGCCCGCGTCGATGCCGGGCCGGTGGCAAAGCTCTGGCTCGACCATCACGTGCCGATCTCGTTCCATGGCGCGTGGCTGGGCTGAGCGAAGCGCAGTTCAAGTCACCAATATCATCAGTATCAGATACGCCATAACGTTAACCTCGAGGCAAGGTCGCTCCATTAAATAACCCCGTATGCAGGCGGCGTAGAGACGCCGTCACTGTCGAGCGAGTAGTGGGGATCTTTGCCATGAGCGCGTCTTGCATCCTGAACAGCGGTCGGATTCTGGCCGCATCCGCCCTGGCCCTGCTGACGGTCGGTGGCGCCATCGCCAGCCTCCCGGGCGAGGCGGTGGCCGCCGCGCCCGAGGAGATGAAGGCCGAGTACGTCCGGCCGACCGAGGTGCCGTTCCCGGAGGAGAATCCCTACACCAAGGAGAAGGCCGACCTCGGCCACAAGCTGTTCTTCGACCCCCGGCTGTCGGGTGCGAACTACATCTCCTGCGGCACCTGCCACAACCCGAGCTTCGCCTGGGGCGACGGCCTCCCGGTCGGCATCGGCAACGACGCCACGCGGCTGGCCCGGCGCACGCCGACCATCCTGAACGCCGCCTTCGGCGAGATGATGATGTGGGACGGCCGCTTCGAAACCTTGGAAGAACAGGCTGTGGGCCCGATGGAGGCCGAGGCCGAGATGAACCAGGAGCTCGAGGCGATCGCGGAGGAACTCCGCGCGATCCCCGGCTACGTGACGCTGTTCGAGATCGCTTTCCCGGGTGAGGGCATCACAGTCGAGAACGCCGCGAAGGCCATCGCCACCTTCGAGCGCACCATCGTCAGCGGCGTCGCGCCGTTCGATCGCTGGATCGCTGGCGACGAGAGCGCGATCTCCGAGTCCGCCAAGCGCGGCTTCGAGCTCTTCAACCAGAAGGCCAATTGCGTCGCCTGCCACTCGTCCTGGCGCTTCACCGACGACAGCTTCCACGACATCGGCCTGGAGAGCGAAGACATCGGTCGCGGCAAGGAACTGCCGAAGATCGAGAAGATGCAGTACGCCTTCAAGACGCCGACCCTGCGCAACGTCGTCGAGCGCGCGCCGTACATGCACGACGGCAGCATGGCGACGCTGACCGAAGTGGTCGAGCACTACAACGAGGGCGGCATCAAGCGCCCGAGCCTGTCCGACGACATGCGCCCGCTCGGCCTGAACGAGCAGGAAGTCGAGGACCTGGTCGCCTTCATGTTGACGCTCAGCAGCCAGGACGACCAGATCGCCCTGCCGACGCTGCCGCCGGCCGACCAGTCGCCGGTCGCGGCGCTGGGTCGCACCAGCCCGGCCGCGGGTGGCAACGGCGACAAGGCGTCCAAGCCTTCCGATCCGTGTCGCCTCGACCGGCTGCACCTGCGGACCTGCAAGTAACCCCTGTACGACCAAGCGCCGGCGGCGACCGGAACATCGCCGCCGGCGTCAATCTGACTGCGGAGTAAGAGATGAAGCGTATCGGTCTTTCGCTCGCCCTGTTGATGATGACGGCCATGTCCGCGCACGCGGCCGAAGTCGCGATCAATCAGAAGGGCAAGAAGTTCTCGGAGAAGAAGGTCACCATCGCCGTGGGTGACAGTCTCAAATTCGTCAACGACGACGGCACGACGCACAACGTGCACTCGCGCACCAAGGGCCACGACTTCGACCTTGGCGCCCAGGAGCCGGGCACCGAAGCCACGCACACCTTCTCCAAGGCGGGCAAGGTCAAGGTCCGCTGTGCCATCCATCCGAAGATGAAGATGACGGTGATGGTCGAGTAAGGCCGCACCCGCGGCCATGTCTGAGAGTTGAGCGTATGAACAAGCGTATGAAGAGGTCGACGGGCGCATTGGCGGGTGCCGTCGTGCTCGGTGTGGCGGTACTGGCGCCAGCTGCCGCCGGCGCCGCCGAACACGTCGTGCGGATCATCAGCGACTATCAGAATGTCCGCATGTACTTCAAGCCGAAGCTGCTGCACATCCAGCCCGGCGACACCGTGGTCTGGGTCAACGAAGTGGCCGAGGAGCACAACGTCATCACCTACCCCGACGGCTATCCGCGCGGGGCGGAGGCGATCGTCAGCCCATACCTCAAGGACAAGGACGAGCGCTGGTCGGTGACGCTGACCGTGCCCGGGACGTACCAGTACCATTGCATCCCGCACCTGCCGATGGGCATGAACGGCTCCATCGTCGTCGGCAAGCCGTCGTCGGAAGCGGACTTCCACGAGCCCAGCAAGGCCGAGGTCGCCGCCTACCGCGACCAGCTGCTGGAGTATTTCGACAAGGACGAGTTCGACTACAAGCCGCGCCAGCAGCGCGCATCCAAGTAGTCACTTCTCCTCAAGCCAAGGCCGAACGGGCCCGGTCACCGCGTAGCGGGGCCGGGCCTTCGCTTTGCGGAACTGCCCGCAAGCGCCACCGCACCGAACCACTGACCGCGCCGACCGGAAGCTCTGACGCAAGACCGACGAGACGGGTAGCGGGATGACCGCCTGGGCCAGCGCTCTGTTGTGAGTGCGGATGCGACGGCTGGACGCAGGGGCGTGCTGGGCAATCGGCAGCATGTCGCCAAGAACGAGACCGGGGGCCGGCGCTAGGCCGGCCCCCGGACGGGTTTCGTGTCCTTGGCGAAGGTCAGGCGGCGCTAGGCGGCCCGCACCACCTTGAGGAACTCCTCGACGCGATCGCTGAGCAGTTGCGCCTGGCCGGCCAGGTCGCCGGCCGAGCTGCGCACCTGCTGCGCCGCCTGGCCGGATTCGTCGGCCGCCCGCTGCACGTTCTGGATGCTGCTCGTCACCTCCGTGGTGCCGGTCGCGACTTCCTGTGCGCCGCCGGCGATCTCCTGCGTCGCCGCCGCCTGCTGCTCCATCGCGTCGGCGATGGTGGCCGCGACCTCGTTGAGCTGCTCGATGATGCCCGAGATCTGATCCAGCTCCTGCGCCGCGTCGTTGCTGGCGCCCTGTAGCTGACCGATCTGCTGCGTGATCTCCTCGGTCGCCTTGGTCGTCTGGGCGGCGAGGTTCTTCACCTCCGAGGCGACCACGGCGAAGCCTTTGCCGGCCTCGCCGGCACGCGCCGCCTCGATCGTCGCGTTCAGCGCCAGCAGGTTGGTTTGCGCCGCGATGTCGCCGATCAGGTCGATGATGCCGTGCACGCGCTCCGAGACGCTGACCAGGCTGTCCATCTTGCCCTTGGCCCGCACCGTGCCGTCGCGCGCATCGCCGCTGATCTTCTGCGAGTTGCCGATCTGGTCGGCGATGTTCGAGATCGACGCCTGCAGTTCTTCCGAGGCCGACGCCATCGTCTGCACGTTCTCCGACGAGACGCGCATCCGGTCGGCGACCAGCGCGGACTGCTCCGCCGTGTTGCCGGCGGCGCCGTGCATCACCGAGGCGGTGGCCTCCATCTCCGAGCTGGCGCTGCTGATCGCGTCGACGACGGAGGACACGTTGTCCCTGAAGTTGTCGGCCAGCCGCGCCATGTCGGCCCGGTGGCGTTCCTGCTCGCGCTCGTCCTTGGCTTGCTGGTCGGCGCGCAAGCGCTCTATTTCGAGCGCATTGTCCTTGAAGACCTGCACGGCGCGGGCCATGGCGCCAACCTCGTCGCGCCGCTCGGTGGACGGCACCACGGTCGTCAGGTCGCCCTCGGCGAGCTGCGTCATGGCGCGTGTCATGCGGCCCACGGGGCGGCAAAGCCGCAGCACGATCGCACCGCCGATCGCCGCCGAGAGGACGGCGGTACCGATGGCCAGGCCGATCAGCAGCCAGCGCGTGTCGGCGATCGTCTCGTCCGACGAGGCGCGGAACAGGTAGCCGTTCTCCGCCGCGTACTCGATAACCAGGCTGAGCTTCTCGTCGATCGCGGTGGCCAGCTCGCGCTCAGCCGCGAGGGCTTCTTCGACTTCGCTGACGTCATGCGCCTCGCTGGCGAAGTCGTTGACCTTGTCCCACCATTTCGTCGCCAGTCCGTCGATCTCTTCCACCGCCGTCGCCACGCGCGGGTCGTCACTGCGCTCCGCCACGACCTCCACGTCCTCGACGAACGTGTCGTAGAGCTCTTCCAGCGTTTCCAGGTCCGGTTCGGCCGAGTCCGACGCGGTAAGACGAAGCTGCTTCTCCGCTTCGCGCTCGACAATGACGAAGTTCATCCGGGCCGAGCGGGCGAAGTTGATGCTCATCAACGGCCCGTCGTACAGCTCGCCGACCATCCGGCCGGTACTCTGCATGCGCTCGATCCCGATAATGCCAAGCGCGATGGCAAGCGCCGTGACGAGACCGAAACCCAGGGCGAGTGTTGCTCTGATCGACATCGTGACCCTCCGCGAAACACAGCGTGCGATCAGACGTCATTGTCTCCCGAAAGCGTCAACGAAGCGTTATATACGGTCTCGCAAACCCTTGGCAGGCAACGACTAATATACGATTCTATGCACCCGCTTGGCGGCGGCCGCTACTCCTCGCCGATCAGTTCCTGGACAGTGTCGGCGGTCATCTTGGAGGCGTAGTAGCCGGGCTTGTACTTGCCGCCTTCCTCGTCGGCCAGCACTTCGAACACCACCAGTTCCGGGTCGGTGTCGGCGGCCAGCGGCGGCGGCGACATCGGCTTGGACGGGTCCAGCGCCCGCAGGAACTTCGCCTCGTCCAGGTCGAACTGCTTGGCGCAGTCCTCCGCGCTCATGTCCGCGAGCATGAACGGCGCCTCGCCGCCCGGCTTGTGGATCCAAACCTTGATCATCGTCGTCCCTCCGGCAGATTGGATTGCTGCCGGACATGACACGCCGACAAGGCGCCGCCCGCCTTGATCGCAGTCAAATGTCGTCGGATGCCTGCCGGCGGCGCAAACCGCCGAACAGAAGGCCGGCAACGGCGATCCCCAGCAGCGCGACCGCCGACGGCTCGGGTACCAGCGACTCCGACATCACGAAGCGGACTTCACGGTTGATGCTGCCGATGTTCAACAGCCCGTCGCCATCGGAATCGAACACGAACTCGCGCCGGACCTCGAGGCCGAGCGTGTCGTTGGCGTCGCGGTTCGTCTGCCGCGCGTCGTGAGCGAAGGCGAGCCACGGTATGCCCAGCGTCCGGCCGGCCTCGACGATGCGAACGGCGTGGCCGCCGGTCGGGTTGCCGTTGGCGTCGTCGTAGCTCCAGACCAGCTCGACGTCCTCGCCCTCGCGCAACTGCATCACGATGAAATCGAAGGTCGGCGTCGCACCGGCGCTCTTCGAGGTGGCGCCGGCATGGGTGAAGTCGCCAGCCGGCAGCTGGTTGCCGGCACCGCCATAGCCGACGCCCTGGTGCTTGATGATGAGCTTCTCGTCGAGGTCGTTGTTCGCGAGGTAGGTCAGCTTGCCCTGAACCATCGGCACGAACCACACACCGCTGCCGCTCGTGCGGTTCGGCGCATTGCGGTTCGCCAGGGTATCGAGCGTGCCGACCAGGCTGTCGTCGCCCTTCAAGCCGGCCTCGTGGTCGTTCGGCAGGTCGAAGCCGGTCGGATCCTGCCCCTCCAGGAACGACAGGCTGTTCGCGATCGACATCGGGAAGCACTGGTTCGTCGCGCACTGTACGTTCGGCGGGTTCTTCTGCGTCGCCAGCACCGTGGTCAGCCCGGTGTTGAGGAAGGGGATGCTGCCCGGCGCGTCCGGGAGGCCGATGGCGGTGGGGTTGGCGTCGCCGGCGCCGGCGGCGGTCCAGACCTCGGTGCCGATCGGTACGTCGGCGGTGAAGGCCCCAGGCGTCGAGTTCAGGCTCGGCGCCGGCGCGAAATCGACCGAGACGCTGGCGCTGCTGACCCGAGCCGGGCTCGGCAGTGCGAGGTCGAAGCCGGTCGTAATCGGCCCGAAACCGTCATTCGCATCGATGTAGAGGTTCTGCACGGCCCAGCCGACGCCGTCGAGGTGCATGTTGACGTAGCCGCTGGAAATCCCCGCCGCGCCCGCCAGAACGGTGGGGTCGACCGTGAAGCGGCCCCAGGTCGAGTTCGCCTGGCTGGCGCCGCCGAAGTAGTCGAACTCGAGCTGCTGCAACGTGTAGCCGTCGTTGATCGAAACGGCGCGGGCCGGGCTCGGCACGGTTGCCAGCGCGGCCACGACGGCCGCGGCGGTCAGCGTCAACACCGACCGGGCGCGGCGGAACAAAAGGACCTGTCGCACGGACATCCTCCTTGTCTGCCTCTTGGGCACGCCAAGCATGCCCCAATGCGTCGAAGGTGTGGAGTCGAGATCAGAGCTCGGTGATGGCAACCATGGGACAACGAGCGGCCACCGCGCCCGGCGCTGCGAAGGGCTCTGAGGCTACTTGTAGGGGTCCGCGGCGTCGCGCAGGCCGTCGCCCAGGAAGTTGAACGCCAGCACCACCAGCACCACCGGCAGCATCGGGAAGATCAGCCAGGGGTAGACCGCCACCGCGTTGATGTTCTGCGCCTCGTTCAGCAGCACGCCCCACGAGGTGATTGGTGGCCGCAGGCCCAGCCCGAGGAAGGACAGCGCCGTCTCGCCCAGGATCATCGACGGGATCGACAGCGACAGCGACGCGATGATGTGGCTCATGAAGTTAGGGATCAGGTGTCGCGCGATCACCCGTTTCGGCGACGCACCCATCAGCCGGGCCGCGGTGGTGAAGTCCTCCTCGCGGAGGCTGAGCAGCTTACTTCGTACCGCGCGTGCCAGTCCGGGCCAGTCGAGCAGGCCAAGGATCACCGTGATGCCGGCGAACACGCCGATCGGACTCCATGTCACGGGGAGCGCGGCGGACAGCGCCATCCATAGTGGCAGTTCCGGGAACGACCGGATCATCTCGATCAGCCGCTGCACCACGTTGTCGACCCAGCCGCCGTAGTAGCCCGCGAGTCCCCCCAGCGTCAGGCCGATGACGAAGCTGATGGCGATGCCGATCAGGCCGACCGTGAGCGAGATTCGCGCGCCGTAGATGATGCGGCTGAAGATGTCGCGCCCGAGCCGGTCGGTGCCCATGAAGAACATCGGCCCTTCGCGCATGCGCTTTCGCACCTCCGCCTCGCCCGGGCAGAACAGGTGGAAGCGCATCTCGGTGATGCCCCAGAAGTCGTACTTGTCGCCCTGGCAGAAGAAGCGGATCGGGTAGACTTGGTTTTCGTCGACCTCGTAGATCCGCTTCAGCAGCTTCAGGTCCTTCTTCACCTTGTAGCCGTAGACGAACGGCCCGACGAACTCGCCGTCGTGGAAGAAGTGCAGTCCCTGCGGCGGCGCGTAGATGTAGCGCGAGTGGCGCTCGTGCAGCGGGTAGGGCGCGAACCACTCCGCGAACAGCGCGGCGACGTAGACGAACAGCAGGAACGCGCCGGAGACGACGGCCAGCGGGTGGCGCCGCAGCTTCCACCACATCAGCTGCCACTGCGACGCCATGTAGAAGCGTTCCTGCTCCGGCGTCAGCTTCTCCACCGACTGCGGGTCGAACGGCGCGTCGGAAACCCAATGCTCGATGCCAGGATCGCCGCGTGTGGTCATCGGCTCGCCTCCGCGCCCAGGCGGATGCGCGGGTCGAGGATCGCCAGCGCGATGTCGGAGATGAACATGCCGACCACGGTCAGGAACGACAGGAACAGCAGGAACGAACCGGCCAGGTACTGGTCCTGGCTCTGCAGCGCGTGCACCAGCATCGGGCCGGAGGTCGGCAGGCTCATCACCACCGCGACGATGGCCGAGCCGGAGATCAGCTGCGGCAGCAGGTTGCCGATGTCGGCGATGAACGGGTTCAACGCCATGCGCAGCGGGTATTTGATCAGCAGCTTGGTCGAGCGCAGCCCCTTGGAGCGCGCGGTGACGACATATTGCTTCTGCAGCTCGTCGAGCAGATTGGCGCGTAGCCGGCGGATCATGCCGGCGGTGCCGGACGTGCCGATCACGATCACCGGAATGATCAGGTGCTGCACCACCGAGCCGAACTTCTCCATGCTCCAGGGCTGGCCGATGAATCGCTCGTCCATCAGGCCGCCGATCTCGACCCCGAACCAGGTCTTGGCCAGGAACAGCATGATCAACGCCAGCAGGAAGTTCGGTGTCGCCAGGCCGAGATAGCCGAGCAGCGTGAATGCGTGGTCGCCGAAGGAGTACTGCCGCACCGCCGTGTAGACGCCGATCGGGAACGACACCGCGTAGACGAACAGCGCGGTGGCGAAGTTCAGCACCAGCGACAAAAGCAACCGGTCGCCGACCACCTCGCCGACCGGACGCTGGAACTCGAATGACCAGCCGAGGTCGCCCTGCAGGATGCCGGAGAAGCCGTTGGCGCCGGGCCAGATGCCGAGCCACACCGCGTACTGTTCCAGCAGCGGCCGGTCCAGTCCGTACTCGGCGCGCAGGAACTCGATCTTCTCCAGCGCCGCCGTGTCGCCCTGCGCCTTCAGCTCGGCGAGCTGGTTCGACAGGTAATCGCCCGGCGGCGCCTGGATGATGATGAAGGTGATGATCGAGATCACGAGCAGCGTCGGGATCATGATCATCACGCGGTGCACCAGATAGGTGAACATCTCGCCTCTAGGTCACCCTCGACTCATTCACAGGCCAGCCCCGCCGCGCGCATCATCGCGCGGCGACGTTTCGGAAGCGCTAATCGCAGGTTCAGCCGTCGATCTCAGCGGTTGAGCCAGAACACGTCCGGCCGGTAGATACCGAATTGCGCCCCCGGGTCCCAGTTATAGACGCCTTCGGCCGGTACGTTAACGAGATCGTTCTTCACCACCACCGGCTGCTGCACGCCGGAGATGATGCCGATGACGAACGTGTTCTCGGCGTGGATCTCCAGCATCCGCTCCCAGATCGAGGTGCGCTCGTCGATGTCGGACACGTCGAGCCAGCGCTGGTTCAGTGTCATCAGCTCCTCGGCCGCCGGCATGTCCGGCGGCTCGCCGGCCTTGCCCTTGGTCTCGTAGTACTGGCCCCACTTCGGCCACTGCAGGCCCTGCTGCGTGGTCGGCGCCAGTTCCGACGGGCTCATCTCGGCCGAGGCGACGCCGTTCTCCCAGCCCGACCAGACCGCCATCTGGGTCTCGCCCGCGAACACCCGGTTGCGGAACACCTCGCGCTGTGACGGCTTGATGAACAGCTTGATGCCGATCCGCTCCCAGTCCTCGCGCACCAGCTCCAGCACGTCCGTCTGCTCGGTCGACTCGCCCGCGGTCTCGACGATGATCTCCAGCGGCCGTCCGTCCGGCAGCAGCCGGATGTCGTCGTCGTTGCGCTGGTCGAGTCCGAGCTCGTCGAGCAGTTCCTCCGCTGCGTCCGGGTCGAACTCGGCCCAGCGCAGCTGGAAGTCCTCGTTGTACAGCGGGCTGTCCGGCAGCAGCGTGTTGTTGCCTTGCAGCGCCAGCCCGAAATACAGCGTCTCGTTGATGATCTCGCGGTCGATGCCCATCGACAGCGCGCGCCGGAAACGCACGTCGCGCATCAGCTTGCGCCATTCGGGATCGTTGATGTTGAGGTTCGGGTAGAGCGCGATGTGCGCCCCCTTGGCGGTGCGCCAAAGCCGCGTCTTGAAGCCGCCCTGCTCCTCGTTCTCGCGCAGGAAGGTGTAGTTGTTGAACGCGAGATTGCGGGCCTGCAGGTCGGCCTCGCCGGTGCCGGCCTTGGCCGGGATCAGCTTGCCGTCGGCGACGTTCAGGATCACCCGGTCGATGTAGGGCAGCTGGTGCCCGGCCGCGTCGACCCGGTGATAGTAGGGGTTGCGCTCGGCGATGAAGCGGGTCGCCGGCGGGTTGGTCTTGTTGATCCACGGCTGCAGCGTTGGCAGCTCCGGATTGTCGAACCGGTAGAGGTTGTCGAGCCGGTTGTGCAGCGAGGCCCAGTTGCGCCGCCGCGCCTTCTTCAGCGCCGCCTCCAGCGCCGCCGGGTCGGCATACTTGGCGTGATAGTCCTGCAGGTAGTGCTTCGGCCGGTAGATCAGCAGCGGCGAGGCGCCGGCCAGGCGCGGCAGGAAGAACGGGTTCGGCTTTGGCCAGGCGAACCGAACCGTCACCTCGTCGATGAACGTCACCTCCGGCGGCTGGCCGTCGACCAGCATGTCGACCGACGGACCGGACGGCGACAGCTCTTCGTTGTTGGCCACGTCCTCCCACCAGTAGCGGATGTCCTCGGTGGTGAACGGCGCGCCGTCCGACCACTTGTGGCCGCGACGCAGCTTGAAGGTGAAGATGCGGCCTTCCTCGACCTCGAAGGACTCGAGAATGTCCGGCACCAGGTTGTACTCGCGGTCGTAGCCGACAAATCGCGCGTACCCGTACACCATCATCAGGCGCACGTCCTTGGCGCGCGGGATCAAGGTCCGCATCTCGCCGCCGGGCTTGCCGGGCTTCAGATCACCATCCAGCGTCACCACCGAGGGCGTCGCCGGTACGCGTTCGTGCACCGGCGGCAGCGTGCCGGCCTTCACCTGCTCCGCAAACATCGGCGTTTCGAGCAGTTCGGCGGCGACGGCGGGGCCGCCAAGGCTCATCAGCGCGGCCATCACGACCGCGCCTACATGCCGCTTCATCCCTTGCCTCCGTCAGTCAACCCCCGGCGTTATCGTCACCGGCGGGTCCCCCTCGTTATGGACTGTCTAGCGACCCGGCGACAGGCTAGCGTCCGCGGCGGCGCGGACAAAGTGCCCATTCCCGATGTCGACCATATCGACCTGCTCATTATGACCCAGCGTGAACGGCGCCGGCCACGCCGCCGGGTCGGATGCCTTGCCTTCCATCAGCGCGGTGAGATCGAGCCGGGCGCCGGGATTTGCCTTCGGCACCGCGGCGAGCAGCGCGCGGGTATACGGATGTACCGGGTTCTCGAACAGCTCCTGCCGCGCCGCCGTCTCCACCAGCCGGCCGGCGCACATCACCGCGATGCGGTCGGCCATGTAGTCCACCACGGCCAGGTTGTGCGAGATGAACAGGTAGGTCAGGCCCAGCTCTGATTGCAGGTCCTTCAACAGGTTCAGCACCTGCGCCTGCACCGACACGTCGAGCGCCGAGACCGGCTCGTCGCAGATCAGCAATTCGGGTTGCAGCGCCAGGGCGCGGGCGATGCCGATGCGTTGTCGCTGGCCGCCGGAGAAGCTGTGCGGGTAGCGCCGCAGGTAGCGGATATCGAGTCCGACCAGCGTCATCAGTTCGCGCACCCGGTCGGCCCGCTCGCTGCGGTCGCCGATGTCGTGGATCACGAACGGCTCGGCGATGATGTCGTAGACCGTCATCCGCGGGTTCAGCGACGAGAACGGGTCCTGGAAGATGAACTGCACCTTGCGGCGGAAGTCGAACAGCGCCTGTCCTTCCAGCGCCAACACGTCGACCAGTTCGCCATTGTCGTTGTAGGTCAGCTCGCCGCTGTCCGGCGACAGCGCGCGCAGGATGATCTTCGAGGTCGTGGTCTTGCCGCAGCCGCTCTCGCCGACCAGCCCCAGGCATTCGCCGGCCTTGATCTGGAAGCTGACGTCGTCGACCGCCAGCACCTGGCCGCCGGGCTTGCCGCCGAACATGCTGCGCTTGCGGGTCGAGAAGCTCTTGGTGAGGTGGCTGACCTTGAGCAATGGCGCGTCGTCGGCGCCGTTGGTCCGTTTCGGGCGTACCTCGGCGCGCAGGT
>CAZVLI010000014.1:0-15003 GCA_964627965.1 uncultured Rhodospirillales bacterium | reverse complement strand
GTGATGGGCGCGGGCTTCCTGCTGGGTGCCGCGCTGACGCTGCTGCCGCTGATGCTGATCTTCGGGCAGGCCTATGTGCCGACGGTGGACGGATTGTGGCTGCCGACACTCGGTGCGGCGACCGTGAACGGGGTGTTCATCATCCTCTTCGCGGAGATTGTCCGGCGCTACGGTCCGACTTTCTTCGCGCAATTCAACTACCTGGCGGTGATTGCCGCTATCGCCTGGGCGGCGTTGATCTTCGGCGACGTGCCAACGGTCTATGTACTGGTCGCGCTGGCGCTGATGGCGGCCGGCGTCATCCTGGCCGAGCGCCGCCACCGCTCCGGCGCCAAGCCCGCTTAGCCGGGCGCCGGGTAACGCGCAATCCAGTGGCGCGCGATGTCGGCGCCGGTCGCGAACCAGACGCCATCATGTGCCTGTATGTGGTCGAGCAGGCGGGCCAGTCCGACCGCGCGGGCCGGCCGGCCGATCAGCCGGTCGTGCAGCCCGATTGATATCATCCGTGGTTCGTCCGCGCCTTCGGCGTAGAGCAGGTCGAAGGCGTCGCGCATGTACTCGAAAAACTGCTGCGCGGTGGCGAAGCCGGCATTGCCGTCGAAGCGGTTATCGTTCGTCTCGTAGGAGTAGGGGATGACGAGGTGGTTGTGGTCGCCGACCCGCACCCAATACGGTAGCTCGTCGTTGAGCGTGTCGCGGTCGTAAAGCAAGCCGCCGGTTTCGACCAGCAGTCGTCGCGTGTTCGGGCTCGGCCGGCCCGTCATCCAGCCCACGGGGCGCTGGCCGGTGACTTCGGCCAGTGTGTCGAGCGCCAGGCGGATATGTTCGCGTTCCTCGGCCTCGGGTACGTGCTGGTAGTCGATCCAGCGGTAGCCGTGGCTGACGATCTCGTGTCCGTCCTCGACGAATGCGGCGGCCAACTCGGGCGTGCGCGCCAGCGCGGCCGCGACGCCCAAAATGCTGACCTTGATGCCGCGCTCGCGGAACAGCCGCAGCAATCGCCAGGCGCCGCGACGCGGCCCATACTCGAACGCACTTTCGGCCAGCATCGAACGGGCGCCCTCGACCGCGGGAAAGCCGATATCCGTCAGCATGCCTTCGGAACCGGTGTCGCCATGCAGAATGCTTCGCTCACCGCCGGCTTCGATGTTGAGGCAGATGTTAACGGCAATGCGGGCACCGCCCGGCCAGTCTGCCTTTGGCAGATGGCGGCCGTATCCTTCGAGGTCGCGCGGATATTCCATCGTTGGCGCAGCTCCGTCGCGGGCCATCCGGTGCCGCGGGTGGCTCAGACCGCCGTCGGCTCGTTCTCGCGTTCGCGGAAGGCGCTCGGCGACAAGCCGGTTTCCAGCTTGAACGCCCGGCTGAAATAGGCCGGGTCTTGGAAGCCGACGGAGAAGCCGATGGCTGCGATCGAGCTGCTGCGGCGGATCGGGTCGAGCAGGCGCCGCTGCGCCGTGGCGATGCGTCGGGCGCGGATCACCCCCGACAGCGTCTCGCCGCGCTCGTGGAACATCTTCTGGATATACCGCTCCGAAAGGCCGAGCTCCTCCGACAGCAGCCGTGGGCCGAGGGCCGAATTGGCGATGTGGGTCTCGATGGCGCGGATGATGCGGCGGTGGTGGGCGCGCCGCACGGCGCTCTCACGCGACTGCAATGCGTCGACCGGCTCGGTAACGGCAAGCGCGAGCAGGTCCAGCACCTGGTGCGACATCGCCGCGGCGACCTCGTCCGACATGCCGTGCCCGTGCTGCAGGATCGAGCCGGCGAACTCGGTGAACAGCCGGACGACGGGGGTATCGGCGGAACAGGTCTGGGCGACCAGGTCGTCGATCATCGGGATGCGTTCGCGCAACCGCGGCCCGTCGATCCGCAGGGTGCGAATGTCGTTCTGGGTTTCCTGCTGGTACTGGTAGGTGTCGGCGGTCGCGATCACGGTGAAGTCGCCCGGGCGCAAGGTCGCCTCGCGGCCGGACTGGCGCAGGCGGATCGGCTGCCGCTGCGGCATCGGAACGAAGTAGTAGTCGCCGCCGTGCTGCACGTGCTGGCGCCGCCGGTAGACGTTCATCGGATCGCTCGAGATCGACCCGAAGCTGATGTTCGGTATTTCGAAGATGCCGAGGCGCCCGACGTTGAACTCCAGCGACGGGTTGGTCAGATCGAGCGGGTAGTAGTGTTCGTAGAGCGCGTCGGTCCAGTTGCCGAGCCGATCCTTCGGCGAGGCTTCGCCAACATCGACGGTCAGTGACGTAACTCTACGGTCCATCCGAGTATCTGCGTAGCTAAGCAGTGAGCATATCATATTGCGATGCAGCGTGTCTTGTGCTCGCTGCAATGGGGCTTGGCGGCGAACGGTCGGTTGACTTCGCGCCTGGACTCACGGACCGTTGTGCAGGTGCAGCATCGGAGCAGAGCCTTGGATCCCGTCGTTCTTGAGATCGTCCACGGCAAGCTGCTCGCCACGGTGGATGAGATGGGCAGCGTCCTGGCGCGCACCAGCATGAGCCCGGTCATCTACGAGGTGCTCGACTTCGCCTGCGGCATCTGCGACCAACGCGGCGACCTGATCGCCCAGGCGAACGGCCTGACCTTGTTCACCGGTACTTTCGCCGGCCAGGTTCGCTACATCATCGAAAAGCACGGCGCGTCGATGCGGCCGGGCGACGCGTTCATCACCAACGATCCCTACAACGGCGGCACGCACTGCTGCGACATGGCCGTGGTGAAGCCGATCTTCGTCGACGACGATCTGCTCGGTTTCGCGGTGTCCGTCGCGCATTGGCTGGATGTCGGCGGCGCCGTGGCCGGCAGCCTGCCGGCGGACGCGACCGAGGTGTTCCAGGAAGGGCTGAGGCTGCCGGGCCTGCGGCTTTGCCGCGACGGGCGCCTGCTGGACGACATGCGCGATCTCATCGCCGCGAACTCGCGGTTGCCGAAGATGTCGCTGGGCGATCTCAACGCGGAACTCGCCGCCGTCAATATCGCCGAACGACGCCTTGCGGAGATCGCCGCACGTTTCGGCGCGGACGGTATTCGCGATGCCTTCGCGGCGATCCTGGAGCACGGCGAGCGCGAGGCGCGCCGGGCGCTGGCCGAGTTGCCCGACGGGGAGTATGTGGCGGAAGACTTCATCGACGGCGATGGTGTCACCGAAGAACGCATTCCCGTCCGCGTCGCCGCGCGTATCGAGGGCGACCGCCTGATCGTGGACTTCACCGGATGCGCGCCGGCGCGAGGCGGCCCGATCAACTGCACGCACGGCGCGTTGCAGTCGGCCGTGAAGTCGGTCTTCAAGGCACTGGTTGGGCCGCGAGCGCCATCGAACGAAGGCTGGTTCCGGCCGGTCGAGATCGAGATCCCGCCGGGGACCGTCTTCAGCGCCGAGGCACCGTCGCCCATCGGCTGGTACTACGAGGGCGCGGCGCAGGCGTCGGAACTGGTCTGGAAGGCGCTGGCCCCGATCCGGCCGGACCGCTTCAGCGCCGGCAGCTACATGAGCCTGTGCGCGACGTACATCTGCGGCGAGGACGCCAATGGCGACATGTTCGTGCATATCGAGCCGCAGCATGGCGGCTGGGGCGCGACGTCGGAACGCGACGGGGTCAGTGGGCTGATCGCGATCACCGACGGCGATACCTACAACCTGTCGGTCGAGCTGCTGGAAGCGAAGTATCCGCTGCGCGTCCGGCGTTACGGCTTCAACGTCGAGAACGGCGTCGGCGCCGGCCGCCATCGCGGTGGCTACGGCCTCGTCCGTGAGTATGAAGTACTCACCGACAGTGCCTTCACCTATGCCAGTCTCGGGCGCTCGGTGGAGCCGCCATGGGGCATGGATGGCGGTAGCAGCGGCAGCCAGAACTACCTGGAGATCGCCTCGAACGGATCGTCGCGTCGTGTCGCGCGGATCTCTTACGCCAGCCTGCAGCGCGGCGATCGGGTGAGCATCGTTACCGGCGGCGGTGGAGGCTGGGGTGATCCCGGTCATCGCGACGCCGCGGACGTCGCGGCCGATGTCGCGGACGGGCTGCTGACCCCGGCACAGGCTCAGGAACTCTACGGCCGTTGACCCGCCTTGCGACCGATGTTGGGGGCACCTTCACCGACTTGGTGTCCTGGGATGAGCGCGACGGGTCGTTGACCGTCGCCAAGGAACTGACCACGCCGCGCGACCAGTCCGACGGGGTGATGGCCGCCGTCGCGCAAAGCGGCCTCGATCCCGCCGCCGTGCGTGATTTCGTGCACGGCGGCACGACGGTGATCAACGCGCTGACCGAACGGAAGGGCGTTCGCACCGCGCTGGTCACGACGCGCGGCTTCCGCGACGTGCTGGCCATCGGCCGCGGCAACCGGCCGGACCTCTACAACCTGCAGTTCGAGACGCCGCGACCGTTCGTGCCGCGGCGTTGGCGTTTCGAGGTGACGGAACGGATCGGCGCCGGCGGCGAGGTGGTGACGCCGCTGGACGAGAGCGAGCTGGCGGCGATCGCCGCCGCGTGCAAGGCCGACGGCATCGAAGCCATCGCCATCTGCCTGCTGCACAGCTACCGCAATCCCGCGCACGAGGCGGCGTGCGGCGAGCGACTGGCGGCACTGCTTCCCGGCGTCGCGATTACCTTATCGTCGAGAATCTCGCGCGAGTGGCGCGAGTTCGAGCGCACGAGCACGACGGTGCTGAACGCCTACGTGCAGCCCATCGTTCAGCGCTACTTCGACGGCTTGGAGAGGCGACTGCGCGAAGTGGGCCTTGCCGCACCGTTGCAGGCGATGCAGTCGAATGGCGGCACTGCCAGCTTTGACGCGGCGCGGCGGTTTCCGCTGGCGTTGGTCGAGTCGGGCCCGGCCGCCGGCGTCAACGGCGCGGTTGTCGTTGGCCGTGCCGCCGGCTTGCCGGACCTCATCGCATTCGACGTCGGCGGCACCACCGCCAAGTGTTCGCTGATCCGCGGCGGCATGGCGACGGTGAAGACCGACTACTGGATCGAGCGCACGCGTTTCGAGCCCGGTTACCCGTTGATGGTGCCGGTCGTCGATATCGTTGAAGTGGGCGCCGGCGGTGGATCGATCGCGCGGATCGATGCGTCGGATCGGCTGCGCGTCGGTCCGGAGTCAGCCGGCGCCGATCCGGGGCCGGCCTGCTACAGCCGGGGCGGGACCGCGGCGACGGTCACCGACGCCAAGCTGCTGACCGGGGTGCTCGACGAGAACAGCTTCTCGGGCGGCCGCATGCGGCCCTCCAGAGATTTCGCCGCATCGGCGATGCAACCGATCGCCGACCACCTCGGCCTCGACGTCGTCGCCGCTGCCTCCGCCGTGATCGAACTGGCGGAGGCGAACATGATCAACGCCCTCAAGCTGGTCTCGGTCCAGCGCGGCCACGACCCGCGCGACTTCGCCATGCTCGCGTATGGCGGCGGCGGGCCGATGCATGCCGCGACGTTGACCCGCGAGCTGGGCCTCAAGGAACTGGTGGTTCCGCTCTATCCGGGCCTGTTCTCCGCGTGGGGCATGCTGGCCACCGCGCCGCGACACGACCAGGTGCGCACGCTGCCAATGCCGGCTGCGGACGCCACTCGCGAGGCGTTGCTGAACGTGTTCGCGGAAATGGTGCGTTCGGCGCAGGCGTATTTCGGTGTCGGCGCCGGTGGCGTACAGCATATCGGTCGCATCGATCTGCGCTATCATGGCCAGGAGCACACGGTCTCGGTGCCCGTCGATCCTCTCGACATTCTGCCGGAGCGTTTGATCGCCGACTTCCACGACGCACACGAACGGGCCTACACGTTCCGGCTCGACGACACTGGCGTCGAGGTCATCAACTTCCGGCTGGCAAGCGAGGAGCTTCGGTCGTTGCCCGAGCTGCGCCCGCTCGATCCCTCCGGCCGTTCCCTCGATGGTGCGCTGGTTGGACGCCGTATGGTGCAGACCGATGCGCGGACGTCCGCCGAGACACCCGTCTACGACCGCGACCGGCTGCCCGTGGGGGAGCGGATCGACGGCCCGGCGATCATCGTCGAGCCGACGTCGACCACCCAGGTGCTGCCTGGCCAGGTCATCGAGATGGACGGGCTAGGGCTGCTGCGTATTCGCGAGGGCTAGGACTGGCGCCGGGTGATGGTCGCGACGGCGACCTTGTGCTTCCAGGGCCAGTAGATCTCCGCGTTCCGAGTCAGGCCGGTGCGCCGGAAGATCAGGATCACCAGTAGCACCACACCGAGCCCGACTTCCGCAGAGTTCGCCGGCAGGCTGATCTTGGATGCCTCGCCCATGGCGATGCCCTTTTCCAGCGTGCGCAGGAACTCGATCACGAACGACAGGGCAATGGTGCCGACGATGGCGCCGGACAGGCTCTGCATGCCGCCGACGACCAGCATCGACAGCGTGATGAAGGTCAGCGGCAGGAAGAACGTGTCGACAGTCAGCAGACCCAGGAAATGGCCGTAGAGACCGCCGGCCATGCCGACGAAGAAGGCGCTGATCGTGAACGCGATGACCCGCTGTCCGGTGACGTTGATACCGGCCGCCTTGCTGGCGATCTCCTCGTCGCGGCTGGCGCGCAGTGCGAGGCCGAAGCGCGAGCGCGAATAGAGGAACGCACCGACCATCGCGGCGACGACGAAGGCGAGCGCGACCCACGGTGTCGTTGTCACCGGGATGCCGACGAGCGAGCTCTGGCCTGCCGTCCACGTGCTCCATTGCAGGTAGAACGAGTAGAAGCTCATGAACAGCGCGAAGGTGCCGATCGACGCGGCGATGCCGGAAAGGCGCATCAACGCGAGGCCGGAGATGAACGCGACGATCGCGGCGAGGACGCCGCCCAGGATCGTCGCGACGACCCAGTGGTGCGAGTTCTCCAGCAGGTAAGTCGGCAGTCCGGGGACGAAGATCTCCTTCGACATCGGCTCCATCGTCTGCCACGCGGTCGCGTAGGCGCCGATCATCATGAAGCCGATATGGCCGAAGGAGATCAGGCCGGAATTGCCGATGAAGATGTAGAGCCCGACCACCACGACCATGCGGATCAGGGCCTCGGTCAGCGACTGGCTGATGATCCGGTCGCCGAGGGCCTGGATGCCGGCGACGATGACGACCAGCACGACCGTCAGGAACAGCAGCGGCCAGTTTTCGCGCAGGAAGTGCCCGATGGGAGTCTTCGGTTCCACGTCAGACGCGCTCCTTGGCCGCCTTGGACAACACCAGGCCCTGCGGCCGAACTAGCAAGATCACGATCACGATCAAGAACACGAACACGTCGCGGAACACGCGCAGCTCCGAGGGCAGGAAGGTCTGCAGCAGAATGCTGACCAGGCCGACGGTGAACCCGCCGACCACGGCGCCGACCAGGCTGCCCATGCCGCCGATCACGGTTGCGATGAAGGCGAACAGCATCAGGTTCACGCCCATCCGGAAGCTCAGGATGCCGGTCTGCACCACGAACAACATGGAGACCGCCGCTGCCAGCATGCCGCTGATCGCCACGGCCAGCATGATCACCCGGTTGGCCTCGACGCCGAGCATCCGTGCCATGCGGAAGTCCTCCGCCGCGGCGCGCATGTGAATGCCGTAGGTCGTGCGACGCAGGAACAGCACCAGCGCACCCATCAGGGCGATCGTGACGCCGATGATGATGAGCTGTAGCTGCGGGACCTGCACGCCCTCCATGATCTGGACGCCGAGATTGAGGTCGGACCAGATGCCGACGGCCTTCGGGCGGCCGCCGTAGATCATGATGATGACGTTCTGAATGATGAATCCGAGCGCGAAGGAGCCGATCATCAGCGTCGCTGGCG
Source organism: uncultured Rhodospirillales bacterium (assembly GCA_964627965.1). Lineage (GTDB taxonomy): Bacteria > Pseudomonadota > Alphaproteobacteria > JAVKFY01. The sequence goes on along the minus strand of CAZVLI010000014.1, from coordinate 7,216 downwards.
AGGCATCGCGCAGGGGCCGGAAGACCGCGAACTCGGAGATCAAGGCGATCAGGACGACGATGGCGGCAATGCAGATCACCAGCGGTATCGGGTGGAAGTCGCCGATCAGCAACGTTGCCTGCGTCGCCGCCGACGGCACGATCAGCGCGTAGGCGCCGAGCGTGATGAAGTCGCCGTGCGCGAAGTTGATCAGCCGTAGGACGCCGAACAGCAGCCCGATGCCGAGCGCGGCGAGCGCGTAGAAGCTGCCGAGGCTGAGTGCGTCGATCAGGACTTGCAGCGCGAAGGCCATCAGATCGTCACCTCGCCGGCGTGGTCCTGGGTGAAGCCGAAATAGGCCTTGTGCACTTCCTCGCCATCGCGAAGGCCATCGGCCTTGCCGGAGAGCTGGATCTCGCCGTTGCGCAGAACGTGGATGCTGTCCGCGACCTTCAGCGCGCGTTCCGAGCTCTGCTCGACGATGAGCAACGTCAGGCCGCGCTTCTCGCGCAGTTCGAGGAGAACGTCGTAGACGAGGTCGACGATCTTCGGCGCCAGGCCCAGCGACGGCTCGTCGATGGTCAGCAGCCGCGGACTGGTCATCAAGGCGCGGCCGATGGCCAGCATCTGCTGCTCGCCGCCGGAGAGCTTGCCGGCGGTCTGGCGGCGCCGTTCCTTCAGGATCGGAAAGGTCTCGATCACCCGCTCCAGATCCTGCTGGATGTCCGCCTTGTCGCGGCGGGTCGCCGCGCCGACCTTCAGGTTCTCCTCGACCGTGAGGCTGGTGAAGATGTGCCGTCCCTCCGGCACCTGCGAGATGCCCATTCGCGCGACATCTTCCGGGCGCATGCCGTTGAGGGTCTGGCCGTCGAATGAAATCGTTCCGGCGGCGGGCTCCAGGACGCTGGAGATCGACAGCAGCGTCGTCGACTTGCCGGCGCCGTTCGGGCCGACCATGCAGGCGATCTCGCCCTGTGCGACCGACAGTGAGATGCCGCGCAAGGCGGTCAGGCGTCCGTAACGGACTTCGAGATCACGAACTTCCAGCACGTCGTCAGCCCTTGCCCAGGTACGCCTCGATGACCGCCGGATTGTTCTGCACCTCGGCCGGCTTGCCGCGCGCGATGGTGCGGCCGCTGTCCAGCACGTGGATGCGTTCGCACACGCCCATCACGACGCGCATGTTGTGCTCGATCAGCACGATGCCGCAGCCGAATTTGTCGCGCACCTGCTGCACCAGACCCATGAGGTCGTCGCATTCCAGGTCCGACATGCCGGCGGCGGGTTCGTCGAGAAGGATGAACTTCGGAGCCTGTACCAGTGCGCGGGCGATGCCGACGCGGCGCTCGTCGGTGTAGGGCAGGGCGCCGGCCAGCACGTTGGCGCGGTCGGACAGACCGATCCAATCAAGCAGCTCCTGCGCTTCGGCCGAGGCGCTGCGCCGGCTCAAGCCCAGGCCGACGCCGGCGACCTCGATGTTCTCCAGCACGCTCATCTCGCGGAACAGCCGCCCGCCCTGGAAGGTTCGGGCGACGCCGCGCCGGCGCAGCTTGTGCGGGTTGGCACCGGTGATGTTGGTGCCGTCGAGGGAGATGCTGCCGACGTCGGGCGTCTGGAAGCCGGTGATCGAGTTGACGAGCGTGGTCTTGCCGGCGCCGTTCGGACCGATCAGCCCGACGATCTCGCCGGAGCTGACGCTCTCGTTCACCGCGTCGATGGCCGTGAGACCCTGAAAGCGAATGGTCACATCGCTTACTTCGAGCGTCGACGTCATGCCCCCGCCAGTCCGTTCATTCACCACTATCGTCGCGGCGCTACCCCGCAACCCGCCGCTTCATGACCTTCCCTAGGGTCCCGGTTAGGGCGGCAAGCGCTCCCCGGGTCTGCATTCTTGACGCCGAACGGCATGCGGCAGGTTAGTGACAATGCTGCGTTGCGACAAGCAGCGCGGCCGCGGTCGGCGCTTGGGCGATGGCGTGCGATACGCCGTGCGGCGCGCAAAGCCCGGATTCTCGCCGCCTTGCTTCCGGGGGTCGTGGCCGTTGTGCGCGATAGGACCGCCTTTTGGGCGTATCTGTCCAAGGTGCTTGCGGTTTGCGATGGTTGTGCGCCGCGCAAACTGTCGTAGCATCAATGCCCGAGGGGGCTCGCGGCGTTCCAGCGCACCGCCTCCCTTGTGGTTGGCGGGCGGTCGGGACGGGGCCAAGAGCGACTTGGCCGCCCCGTCGATAAGGTGAGCAGGAGGGCTTGAGCCTGATGAAGAAACACATGACTTCCGTCCTGGGTGTGGTAGCCGCTGCCGGGCTGACGCTCGCGGCGACGAACACCTTCGCAGACGATCACGAGGTGGTCGTCGGCTTCGCGGCGTCCTATTCCGGTTGGATGCAGGCCTATAGCCAGCCGTCGACCAATGCGGCGTTGATCGCGATCGACGACATCAATGCCAAGGGCGGCCTGTTGGGCAAGAAGCTCCGCGCCGTCATGGCGGATGCCAAGACCGACCGCGTCGAGGGCGCGAAGGCCGGTCAGCAGGTGCTGAACGAAGGCGCGCAGATGGTCGCGGTCGACTGCGACTACGACTTCGGTGCGCCGGCCGCGCTGGCCGCCAAGAACGCCAACAAGATCGCCATCTTCCTGTGCGCGGAGAGCGTGCTGGCCGGCATTCAGGGCGTTGGCAAGAACGCCTTCTCGTCGTCCGTGCTGGCCGCGGTCCAGGGCGCGACGATCGCCGAGTGGGGTTCCAAGACCAAGGGCTGGAAGACGGCCTACATCCTTCTCGACACGACCATCGAGTACAACAAGGGCATCTGCTACGGCTTCGATTGGATGTGGCGTGAGAAGCTCGGGCTGGAGGTCATGGGTCATGACGTCTACCTGAACGACGACGCGTCGATCGCGGCGCAGATCACCCGCATCAAGAACCTGCCGTCCGAGCCCGATCTGATCATCAGCTGCTCGTACGTGCCGGGTGGCGCCAGCGCGCTTCGCCAGATCCGCGCGGCCGGCATCAACTCGGCGCTGGCCGGTGGCAGCTCGATGAGTGGCACCTACTGGCTCGACTCCGTGCCGAACCTGAGCGGCCACTACGTGCCCGAGCAGGCCTCGATCTACGGCGACGACCCGCGCGCGGCCGTCGAGGAGTTCAACAAGAAGTACGAGGCCAAGTTCGGCGAGCGTCCGAACAGCCAGTACACCTATCCGGGCTACCTCGTGGTCGAGATGTGGGCACGTGCGGTCGAGAAGGCCGGTACCTTCGAGACCGACGCGGTGGTCGCCGCGATGGAGACCTTCAAGGACGAGCCGTTCCTGATCGGTACGCGCACGTTCACCTCCACGCTGCACCATCAGAACTACGCTCCATACCTGATCGTCGAGACGACGGGCGGCAAGCCGGCTGTGGCGGGCGAGCACACCATCTCCGAGCCGGTTCCGATGGATGTGCTGTTCGGCAAGCGCTACACCTACATCGCGCGCTAGCCGCGACGTAGACCGCTTGCGACAAGTCTGGAAGGGGCCCGGTTCCATCTGGTGATCGGGCCCCTTCTCTATTTGCGGGGCAGGATCCATGGCTGACCTTTCTGGCCGCGTCGCGCTCGTCACCGGTGGCTCGCAAGGCATCGGCGCGGAGATCTCCAAGGCGCTGGCAACGGCGGGCGCATCGGTCGCCGTCGTCAATCGTCGCAACGTCGATGCCGCCGCGGCGGTTGTTGCGGAGATCGAGGCCGCGGGTGGGGCCGGCGCTGCTTTCCAGGCCGACATTTCGCGCGTCGCCGAAATCGACCGGCTCTTGCCGGAGGTCGCGGCGAAGCTCGGCCCGGTCGACATCCTGGTGAACAATGCCGCGCTGTTCGTGCCGCGCCCGATCGAGGAGGTCGACGAGGCGAACTGGGACGAGCAGCTCGATACCAATCTGAAGAGTTGCTTCTTCCTCGCCAAGGCGGCGCTGCCGCACATGAAGGCGCAGACCTGGGGCAAGATCGTCAACGTGAGCTCGATCGCCGGCATCGGCGGCTTTCCGAGCTCGGCCGCCTACTGCGCATCCAAGGGCGGTCTCAACAATCTGACCAAGTCCTTGTGTCTCGAACTGGCGCCGTTCGGGATCAACGTCAATGCCATCGCACCCGGCAATATCGTGACGCCGATGAACGCGGAACTGCGCGCCGATCCGGCATGGTGCGAGAAGATGCGCGAGCGGACGCCGACCGGCGAGGACTTCCTGCCGGCGGAGGACATGGCCGGCGCCGTGGTGTTCCTGTGCTCCGACGCGGCGCGGTCGGTGCACGGTGTGGTGCTGCCGGTCGATGCCGGCTGGCGAGCCTGGTAGGGGGCGACGAATGAACGACGCAACGAGCGGCCGTCAGGTCGATGGAGTCAGGCTCGCGATCCTGAACAACCGGCTGGAGGGCATCGCGCGCAAGATGGCGAACACGCTGCTGCGCACCGGCCGGTCCGGCGTGCTGAACATCGCCCGCGACTTCTCCTGCTGCATCATCACCGCCGACGACCGCTTGCTGGCGACGGCGGAGCGCCTGCCGATCCACGTTCTGAGTGGCCCCGACCTGATGGCGCGCTCGATCAAGGAATTCCATCCGACGCTGCGCAAGGGCGATGCCTTCCTGCACAACTCGCCCTATCACGGTTGTTCGCACCCGGCCGACCACACGCTGATCGTCCCGGTCATCGACGACGAGGGTCGGCACCACTTCACGGTGCTGGCAAAAGCGCACCAGGCCGACTGCGGCAACTCGCAACCCACGACGTACATGGGCAACGCGCGCGACGTATACGAGGAAGGCGCGCTGATCTTCCCCGGCGTGAAGGTGCAGGAGAACTTCGAGAATATCGGCGACGTGATCCGCATGTGCATGATGCGTATCCGCGTGCCCGAACAGTGGTGGGGCGACTACCTGGCCATGGTCGGCGCCGCGCGTATCGGTGAGCGCGAGCTGGTGGCGCTCGCCGACGAAGTCGGGTGGGACGCGCTGCATGACTTCACCGAGCAATGGTTCGACTACTCGGAAAGCCGCATGGCTAACGCCGTGCGCAAGATGCCGAGTGGAACGACGACGTGGACCAGTCGTCACGATCCTGTCCCGGGCACGCCGGAGGACGGCATCCCGATCAACGTGAAGGTGACGGTCGACAACGACGACGCCCGCATCACCGTGGACCTCACCGACAACATGGACGCGCTGCCGTGCGGGTTGAACCTTTCCGAGGCGTGCGCACGCACCGCGGCGATGATTGGCGTGTTTAACTCGATCGACCCGACCGTGCCGAAGAATGCTGGTGCCTTTCGTCGCCTCGACGTCAGGCTGAAGCACAACGCGATCTGCGGCATCCCGGAACATCCGACGAGCTGTTCCGTCGCCACCACGAACGTCGCCGATCGCGTCGCCAACTCGGTGCAGGCGGCGATCGCTGAGCTGGAGGACGGCTTCGGCATGGCCGAATCCGGCGCCATCCTGCCGGCGTCCGTCGGCGTCGTGTCGGGCTACGATCCGGTGCTCAAGGAGCGCTACGTCAACCAGCTCTTCCTGGCGATGACCGGCGGTGCGGCGGCGCCGCGCACCGATGCCTGGATCACGCTGGGCCACGTTGGCAATGCCGGCCTCTGCTATCAGGACAGCATCGAGCTGGACGAGATGCGCCATCCCCTGATGGTCCGCCAGCGACGCTTCATCACCGACTCCGAAGGCGCCGGCAAGCAGAAGGGCGGCCCCGGCATGCTGGTCGAGTTCGGTCCGACGCGGGGCGACATGGAAGTCGCCTTCGTCTCCGACGGCACGCACAACCCGGCGCAGGGCGTCCGCGGCGGCGGCCTCGGCGGCAACGCCTACCAGGGCATCCGCGCGGCGGACGGTACGCTGACGCCGACTGAGAACAGCGCCGTCGTGACGCTGCACGTTGGCGAAACCATCGTTTCGCACTGTTGCGGCGGTGGCGGCTACGGCGAGCCGGAGGCGCGCGACCCGTCGTCCGTGTGCCGCGATGTCGCCGAGGGCTGGGTGAGCGCGGAGCGTGCACGCGAGGTCTACCGCGTGGCCATCGGCGCGGATGGCAGTGTCGACGAGGCGGCGACCGCCGCGTTGCGGACCGACGGTTGAGCAGGGCGGGGGCGAGCGGCATGCGATTTGCGGTCGATACCGGAGGCACCTTCACCGACCTGCTGGTCGAGCGCACCGACGGTGCGCTGTTCATGTTCAAGGCGCCGACCACGCCCGACGATCCGATCCGTGGCGTCATCGACAGTCTCAAGGTCGCCGCCGACTACTTCGAGCTGTCGCTCGGCGACATGCTGGCGAAGGGCGAGATGCTGATCCACGGAACCACCCGTGCAATCAACGCCATCGTGACCGGTGCGACGGCGCGGACGGCCTTCCTGACGACCGCCGGCCACCCCGACATCCTGGTTCTGCGGGAGGGTGGCCGGACGGACGTCTTCAATTTCACCGTTCCCTATCCAGAGCCCTACGTGCCGCGGTCGCTGACCTATGAGGTGACGGAGCGGGTTGCCGCCGACGGCAGCGTGCTCACGCAGCTCGACGAAGCCGCGCTGGTCGCGTCCCTGAGCGAACTGCGCGAGAAGAAGGTCGAGGCCGTCGCGGTGTGCCTGCTCTGGTCGATCGTCAATCCGGCGCACGAGGTGCGGATCGGTGAGCTGATCGAACAGCACCTGCCAGGTGTGCCGTACACGCTCTCGCACAGGCTGAACCCGTCGCTGCGGGAGTACCGTCGCGCTTCGTCGACCGCGATCGACGCCTCGCTGAAGCCGTTGATGGGCGCCTACATGCGCAACCTGAGCGGTCGCTTGCGCGAGGAGGGTTTTCAGGGCCGGGTGCTGATCGTGACCTCCGGTGCCGGGGTGATCGATGCGGCCGAGGCGGCGGAGACGCCGGTGCACCTGATCAACTCCGGGCCGTCGATGGCGCCGGTTGCGGGCCGACACTACGCCGATGTCGACGCCGCGTCGGAGACCGCCATCGTCGCCGATACCGGCGGCACCACCTACGATCTCAGCCTGGTGCGCCGGGGCCGCATTCCCTGGACGCGTGAGACCTGGATAGGTGGCGCCTATCGCGGTCACATGACCGGCTTTCCCTCCGTCGACGTCCGCTCGATCGGCGCCGGCGGCGGTTCCATCGCCTGGGTCGACCGGCTGGGCCGCTTGTCCGTCGGACCCAAGAGCGCCGGCAGCGAGCCTGGTCCCGCAGCCTTCGGCAAGGGCGGTGAGGAT
>CAZVLI010000013.1:0-15068 GCA_964627965.1 uncultured Rhodospirillales bacterium | reverse complement strand
CTCTGCAACCACACCGACCTGGACTACAAGCGCGCCTGCATGCAGGCCTACAACCGCTGGCTGCAGGGCTTCTGCGAGGGTGCGCCGGAACGGCTGTTCGGGCTCGGCCAGACGGCGATGCGCACGCCGGAGGAAGGCATCCGCGACCTGCAGGAGTTCAAGGCGGCCGGCTTCAAGGGCGCGATGCTGCCGGGCGAGCCGGGCGTGGCGGACTATGACGACGAGATCTACGACCCGTTCTACGAGGCGGCGGTCGATCTCGACATGCCGCTGTCCTTCCACATCCTGACCTCGGGCAAGGACTCGCTATCGGCGCCACGCGGCAACCGGCTGAACGCCTGGAACGCGATTATCCGCGGCTGCCAGGACATCATGGGCCTGTTCGTCTTCGGCGGCGTGTTCGAGCGTCACCCGAAGCTGAAGGTCGTGTGCGTGGAGGCGGATGCCGGCTGGGTGCCGCATTTCCTCTACCGCATGGACCACGGCTACAACCGGCACCGTCACTGGATGCAGGGCAAGGAACTGTCCCGGCTGCCGTCGGAATACTTCAAGGAAAACATCTACCTGACGTTCCAGGACGACTGGACCGCCTTCAAGGTGGCGCACCTGTGCAACGTCGAGCGGCTGATGTGGGCCAACGACTTCCCGCACTCCGATTCAACCTGGCCGTGGTCGCAAGAACTGCTGGCGGAGCACACCGCCGACATGAGCGTTCACGACCGCGACCGCATCCTGCATGACAACTGTGCCGAGCTTTATGGATTGAAACTGCAATGACCTATGACCTGAAGATCACCGGCGGTACCATCGTCGACGGCAGCGGCCAGCCGGGCTATCGCGGCGACGTCGCGGTGAAGGACGGCAAGATCGTCGCGCTCGGCAAGGTCGATGGCGAGGCGGTGGAGACCATCGATGCGACCGGCAAGGTGGTCGCGCCCGGCTTCGTCGACATCCACACGCACTATGACGCACAGGTCGTGTGGGACCGGATGATGACGATCTCGCCGTGGCACGGTGTGACCACGGTGGTGATCGGCAACTGCGGCTTCGGCGTGGCGCCGACCAAGGCGCCGCACCGCGACCTGATCGCCCGCACGCTGGAGAAGGTCGAGGGCATGAGCCTGGACGCGCTCCGTGCCGGGCTGGGCTCGGACTGGGCCTTCGAGAGCTTCCCGGAATATCTCGATACCCTGGAGAGCGGCGGCACGGCGATGAATGTCGGCGTGCTCTTCGGGCATACGCCGCTGCGGCTCTATGTGATGGGCGAGGACGCGGTGAAGCGCGCCGCGCGCGGCGACGAGATCGTGCAGATGCGCGACCTGGTGGCGCAGGGCATGGAGGCCGGCGCGCTCGGCTTCGCCACCAGCCACGCGGCGACGCACAATGGCTTCGACGGCTACCCGGTACCGAGCCGCATGGCCGAGTTCGAGGAGATCGACGCGCTGGTCGGTGCCGTCGGCAAGGGCGGCGTGATGCAGGCCACCATCGGCAAGACGCTGCTGAACGACGAGTTCGAGGAGCTGGCACGCAAGCACGACGTGTCGGTGACCTGGACGGCACTGCTCGCCGGCATGACCGGCCCGGGCTCACACCGGCGCTATCTCGACCGCGCCGCGAAGCAGCATGCGGAGGGGCTCAACATCGTGCCGCAGGTCGCCTGCCGGCCGATCAACTTCGACTTCCATTTCGGCGAGCCGTTCCCGTTCGAGGTGCGGCCGCTGTTCAAGCCGACGTTGAAGGCCGATGCCGCCGGCAAGCGGGCCATCTACGCCGATCCCGAGTTTCGTCAGGCGTTCAAGGACGACACGCAGCCGGGGCAGAAGAACGCGCTGGCCGGCTGGGCGGAGCGGGCGACGATCTCGGTCGCGCCGGGCCATCCGGACTGGGAGGAACGGCCGCTGACCGAGGTGGCCGCCGAGCAGGGCGTGTCGGCGATCGACCTGGCGTTGGACCTGTCGCTGGAAAGCGATCTGTCGGCGCGGTTCCGCTTCGGCATCCTCAACAACGATGAGAACGAGGTCGCCGAACTGATCGCCGACGAGAACTGCGTGGTGTCGCTGTCCGACGCGGGCGCGCACGCCAGCCAGCTTTGCGACGCCTGCTACTCCACGCACCTGCTGGGGCACTGGGTGCGGGAGAAGGGCACGCTCGGGCTGGAGCGGGCCGTGCAGCGGCTGACCTCGGAGCCGGCGGCGCTGATGGGCATCACCGACCGTGGCTCGCTGAAGCAAGGCGTGCCGGCGGACATCGTCGTGTTCGATCCGAAGACCATCTCCGCCGGGCCGCTGCGCCGGGTCAACGACCTGCCATCCGGCGCCGACCGGTTGATCAGCGAGGCCGACGGCATCGCCGCCGTGGTGGTAAACGGCACCATCCTGCGCCGCGAAGGCCAGGACCAGATCGCCCCCGACGGCAAGCTGCCCGGCAAGGTCCTCCGCCACGGACGGGCTGCCTGATCGAGGCGCTCCCTCTCCGCCCCGGGGCGGAGAGGGCCGGGGTGAGGTGGGGAACGACGTCGAACGCAAGCTCATGCCCGTCAGATCTACCGTTGCCCGCGCTCGCGAACTCCGCAAAGTCTCGACCTACGCCGAGCGGCACTTGTGGCGCGCCTTGCGACAGGCGACGACCGCCTGGAAGTTCCGGCGTCAGCATCCGGTGGGCCGGTACATCATCGACATCGCCGTCAATGATCAGCGCCTCGCGATAGAGATCGACGGCGGTCAGCACGCCCTCCGTACCGAATCCGATGCCAAGCGCACACAGTTCCTCGAGGAACGGGGTTGGCTTGTCCTGCGGTTCTGGAACAACGAAGCGATTGGGAACACCGAGGCTGTCGTTTTGCGGATCATCAACGAACTCGAGCGCCGTCAGGCCGAGAGCAAGTGACAAGCGCTGATCCCCCACCTCACCCCAACCCTCTCCGCCCCCAGGGGCGGAGAGGGAGTGGAGACGTTCATCCCTATCTTCAAAGTGAACACCCCATTGCCCTGGCGCATCGGGGCGGGATGGACGGGGCGCCGGAGAACACCATGGCGGCGTTCCAGCACGCCGTGGACCTCGGCTATCGCTACGTCGAGACCGACGTGCATGCCACCGCCGACGGCGTGCTGCTGGCGTTTCACGACGACCGGCTGGATCGGGTCACGGACCGGACCGGCGTCATCGCCGAACTGCCCTACGACGAAGTCAGGCAGGCGCGGGTCGGTAGCGAGCATCCGATCCCGACCTTCGACGAATTGCTGCACGCGTGGCCCGACCTGCGGCTCAACATCGACCCCAAGGCGGATAACGCGGAAGCGCCGCTGATTGAGGCATTGCGCCGGGCCGACGCTTTGGATCGCGTCTGTATCGGCTCGTTCTCCGGCGCCCGGCTCGATCGATTGCGCGCGGCCTTGGGGCCGGGACTGTGCACGTCGATGGGGCCATGGGACGTGACGCGGCTGCGCTTCGCGAGCTGGGGGCTGCCGACCGGAAGCTTCGCGGCGAACTGCGCGCAGATTCCGCTGAAGGGCTACGGGGTCTATCTTCCAGATCGCGCCTTCTTGCGCGCCGCGCACGCGCGCGGGCTGAAGGTGCATGTCTGGACGATCAACGACGAGGCGACCATGCGCCAGCTTCTCGACGTCGGCGTCGACGGCATCGTCAGCGACGAGACGGCGCTGCTGAAGCGCGTGTTGCAGGAGCGCGGCCAGTGGTCGTGAGGCTGGCACGGCCGGGCGAGGCGGCACTGGTGCTCGAGATCGAACGCTCGGCGGCGCAACGGTTCGTCGGGACGCACATCGAGCCGCTGTTGGACGACGACGAGTATGGCGGCCACGACCTGTCCGGCCTTTTCGCCGACGGTGGGCTTTGGGTTGCGACCGACGCGGACGATCGTGCCATCGGGTTCGCCGCGACGTCGGCCGAAGGCGGCTATCTCTACATCCATGAACTCGACGTCCTGCTGGAGCACCAGGGGCAGGGTCATGGCCGCGCGCTGCTCGACGCGGTGGTTGCCGAGGCGCGGCGACGCGGGCTGGCCGGTGTGACCCTGACCACCGACCGGACGATCCCGTGGAACCGCCCGTTCTACGAACGCTACGGCTTCACCGTGCTGGACGACACGGAGGTCCCACCGGCGTTGCGCGCGCATCTCGACGACGAGATTTCGCGTGGGCACGACCGGTCCTGGCGCTGCGCCATGGTGCTGCGCGTCTGACGGGACTGGCGCCGACGCCCCGGCGGATGTGATGATCGCCGCACGAAGATTCAGGAGGGCGAGGAAACCCATGGCCGCCAACAAGTCGAAGAAGACGAAACTGCGTTCGCAACTCTGGTTCGCCAACCCGGACGACCAGGACATGACCGCGCTCTACATCGAGCGCTACATGAACTGGGGCATCACGCGCGAGGAGCTGCAGTCCGGCAAGCCGATCATCGGCATCGCGCAGTCCGGCAACGACCTCAGCCCCTGCAACCGGCAGCACATCGAGCTAGCGAAGCGCGTGCGCGAGGGCATCCGCGAGGCCGGCGGCATTGCCTTCGAGTTCCCGGTGCACCCGATCCAGGAGACCGGCAAGCGTCCGACTGCGGCGCTGGACCGCAACCTGGCCTATCTCGGCCGGGTCGAGACCCTGGTCGGCTACCCGCTCGACGGCGTGGTGCTGACGACCGGCTGCGACAAGACCACGCCGTCGCAGCTGATGGCGGCGGCGACGGTGAACATCCCGGCCATCGCGCTGTCGGCCGGGCCGATGCTGAACGGCTGGTACAAGGGCCGGCGCACTGGCTCCGGCACGATCAAGTGGGAGGCCAAGCGGCGCCTGTCGGCCGGCGAGATCGACTGGCCGGAATATGTCGAGCTGGTCGCCTCCTCGGCGCCGTCGCCGGGCTTCTGCAACACCATGGGCACGGCGACGACGATGAATTCGCTGGCCGAGGCGCTGGGCATGATGCTGCCCGGCTCGGCGGCGATCCCGGCGGTGCACAAGGAACGTGGCCAGATGGCCTACCTGTCCGGCAAGCGCATCGTGGAGATGGTGCACGAGGACCTGAAGCCGTCGGACATCATGACCCGCGAGGCGTTCGAGAACGCCATCGTCGTCTGCTCGGCGATCGGCGGCTCGACCAACGCGCCGATCCACCTGAACGCCGTGGCGCGGCACCTGGGCGTGAAGCTCAACAACAACGACTGGGAGAAGCTCGGCCACAAGATCCCGCTGATGGTCGACATGCAGCCGGCCGGCCGCTTCCTGGGCGAGGACTTCCATCGCGCCGGTTCGGTGCCGGCGGTGGTCGCCGAGCTGATCGACGCCAAGATGCTGCCGAATCCGAATGCGAAGACGGCGAACGGCAAGACCATCGGCCAGAACTGCAAGGGCCAGTTCACCGACGATCGCGAGGTTATCCGGAGCTGGAAGGAGCCGATCCTCGACGCCGCCGGGTTCCTCAACCTGAAGGGCAACCTGTTCGACAGCGCGATCATGAAGACCAGCGTGATCTCGGAGGATTTCCGCGAGCGCTTCCTGTCCAACCCGAAGGACCCGAATGCGTTCGAGGGCCGGGCGGTGGTGTTCGACGGCCGCGAGGACTATCACGCACGGATCGACGACCCGAAGCTGAAGATCGACGCCCACACGCTGCTGTTCATCCGCGGCGCCGGCCCGGTCGGCTATCCGGGCGCGGCCGAGGTGGTGAACATGGACCCGCCGAAGGCGCTGCTGAAGAAGGGCATCACCTCGCTGCCGTGCATCGGCGACGGGCGCCAGTCCGGCACCTCGGGCTCGCCGTCGATCCTTAACGCCTCGCCGGAGGCGGCGGTCGGCGGCGGCCTCGCGCTGCTGAAAACTGGCGACAAGGTGCGCATCGACCTGAACAAGCGGACCGCCAACATCCTGATCTCCAAGGCGGAGCTGGAGAAGCGCAAGAAGGCGATCAAGAAGAAGCTGGCGAATGGTGGGCTGGCCTTCGTGCCGAAGAGCCAGACCCCGTGGCAGGAGATCCAGCGCAACCTGATCGGCCAGATGGCGGAAGGCATGGTGCTGGAACCGGCCGTGAAGTACCGCGACGTCGCCCACAAGAGCACACCGCGGAACAACCACTAGTCCAGGAACGCGAAGGGCGCCGGCGATCGCCGCCGGCGCCCTTTTCGTGTTCGGGGCAGGCGTTACTCCGCCGCCTGCATCATCGCGCTGGCCGGCTTGTAGCCCTTCGGCAGGCCGGCCTGGGCCACGCCGCCGTGCAGGGACTCTTCGGGAAGGTTGTCGGCGATGATCTGGCGCACGGCGACCAGCTTCTCGATGTCGACGCCGGTCTTCAGGCCCATCGACTCGAACAGGAACACCATGTCGTCCATCACCACGTTGCCGGTGGCGCCCGGCGCGAAGGGGCAGCCGCCGAGGCCGGCCAGCGAGGCGTCGAAGCGGCGGCAGCCGACGTCGAGCGCCGCCAGGATGTTGGCCAGGCCGAGGCCGCGCGTGTCGTGGAAGTGCGAGGCGACCGGTACGTCGCCGCAGATCTTCATCATCTCGGTGAAGACCTCGCGCACCAGGTTCGGGTTGGCGTAGCCGACGGTGTCGGCGACGGCGATCTCGTCGACGCCCATCTCCAGCATCTTCTCGGCGATGCGGTAGACCTGCTTCGGCTCGACCCGGCCCTCGATGGTGCAGCCCAGTGCGGTGGAGATGCCGGAGCCGATGCGCACCTTCTTGTGCTCGGGCGACGAGTCGCGCAGTTCCATGATCTGGCGTAGGCGTTCCAGCGACTCGTCGGTGGTGCAGCGCACGTTTGCCATGTTGTGGCTCTCCGAGGCGGAGAGCACGAAGTTCATCTTGTGCACGCCCATCTCGAAGCCGCGCTCGGCGCCCTTCAGGTTCGGCACCAGGGCGGAGACCTCCAGGCCCGGCTGCGCCAGGGCGACGGGGATGATCTCGGCGTGGTCGACGAACTGCGCGGAGACCTTCGGCGGCACGAAGGAGCAGACCTCGATCTCCGGCACGCCGGCGGCGGCCTCCGCCTCGATCCAGGCCTTCTTGCCCTCCGTGGCGAAGAAGGTCGGGATGATCTGCAGGCCGTCGCGCATGCCGACTTCGCGGACTTCGACGTCGATACCGGGTTTCATCGGTCGGGTCTCCTCAATCTGTTGCGGCGATCATACCAGATCGCTCAGAACAACGGCACGCCCTGGCCGGTGGCCCAGGTGTAGAGGCCGAGCAGGCTAAGCAGCACAGGCTGGTGCAGCAGATAGATCGGGAGCGCGTGGCGCCCGGCCCAGGCCAGGACGCGGCTGACGTCCAGGCGGCGGGCAAGCGCGACCACCGGCTCCGGCCACGCGAGGCCGAGCAGCACCACGCCCAGCCACGGAAACAACGGCACGTAGTCGTTGGTGACTGGCGGCCACGGCGCCAGCCCGGCCCATAGGAGCCAGGGTTGCGCAAAGACCGGTGAGCTCACGAGCAGCGGCATCGCGAGGCAGATCGCCGCCAGGGCCAGCAAGGCCCAGCGCGGCAGCCGCACCAGCGCCAGGCACAGCAGGCTGGCGACGGTGATGTGGTGCAGCACGCCGAAGAAGATCCAGGCGTTCGGGAAGGCAAGATAGCTGCCGACGCTGACCAGCGCCGCCGCGCCGGCGATCTTCGCCAGCCGCCAGCCGGCCCGCGTTGGCGTCTGATCGGCGCGAAAGGCCAGCGCCTGACCGACGCCGACGAGAACCAGAAAGCTCGACAGGATCACCGCGCGTGCCGCCAGCCAGAAGGGATGCGTCAGCAGCGGCACGTCGGCCAGGCCGACGATGTCGAGGTCCCACGAGAAGTGATAGGCGGCCATCGCGACGATCGCGATGCCGCGCAGCACGTCGAGGCCGGGGAGGCGTTCGGCGGGGGCGCTCATGGTTTGCGAACGTAGACCAACTCGAAGCGACGAGAACCCCCACCTCACCTGTCCTCTCCGCCCCCAAGGGCGGAGAGGGACGAAACGGGAATGACTATATCTACTCCCTCTCTGCCCCTGGGGGCGGAGAGGGTCGGGGTGAGGTGGGGGAATATCGTTGAAGTTGCCACATGCATTCCCGGATTACCTCGCCGTCCCATCCGCGCTACCGTGTTGCATCGCAGCATTGGCCGGAGGGGACCGATGACCACGCACGATCTGCACGCCGCGCCCGAAACCGTGCACTGGGGCTATTTCGCGCCGGACCTGGCGCCGGCGGTGACCGTGAAGCCGGGGGAGCGGGTGCGGCTGACCTCGGTTTCCGGCGACGAGAGCATCACCCCGAAGGAAGGCTTCGAGGTGCTGGACGCGCATCGCGAGATTCTCGCCAAGGTGACCAAGCGGATGATCCCCGGCCACACGCTGACGGGCCCGGTCGGGGTCGAGGGCGCCGAGCCCGGCGACACGCTGGAGGTGCGGATCATCGACGTGTCCTTCCCGGTCGACTGGGGCTGGAACATGATCCGGCCACTGTCCGGCGCGCTGCCGCACGACTTCGACGAGTTGCGCAAGATCGTCATTCCCCTCGACCGCGAGAAGAACGTCGGCAAGCTGCCGTGGGGGCTCGACCTGCCGCTGGCGCCGTTCTTCGGTGTGATGGGCGTGGCGCCGCCGCCGAACTGGGGCGTGTGCTCGTCGATCCAGCCGCGCGCCTTCGGTGGCAACCTGGACAACAAGGAACTGGGCGCCGGCTCGACCCTGTTCCTGCCGGTGTTCGTACCCGGCGCGCTGTTCTCCGCCGGCGACGGCCACGCGGTGCAGGGCGACGGCGAGGTCTGCGTCACCGCCATCGAGTGCTGCCTGTCGGGCGTGTTCGAGTTTCACCTTCACAAGGCCACCGGCCAGAGCTGGCCGCGCGGGGAGACGCCGGCCGAATACATCACCATGGGCATCGACGAGGATCTGGATGACGCCGCCAAGCAGGCGTTGCGCGAGATGATCGCGCTGATCGTGGAGCGCACCAACCTCAGCCGCGAGGACGCCTACACGCTGTGCTCGCTGGCCGCCGACATGCGCATCACGCAGCTGGTGAACGGCAACAAGGGCGTGCACTGCGTCCTGAAGAAGGACTACGTGCACGGTTGATGTGAGAAGCCTAGTCGATTGGGCGGACTTCGCCGTACTCGAAAACCGCAGCAAGTATGAACGTCAGACCAATCAAGAGCACGGTCACAGGTAGCCACAGGAAGAACTTCTGTCTTGCCCGATTTCCTTCACTGCTCCATGGATTGGACGAGAGAAAGTTGATCGGCCCAAGCAATGATCGCAACCAGTCTGGCATTTGGTTCGGCGCTGGGTTTGCGAGTGTCTTCAGGAAATACCAGACCATCAAGAAGAACGGCACGAACGATAGCACTATGAGTACGCGAACGACATAGTCGCCGACCATCTCAATGGTTCTCGACGAACTGGGCGATCTCGCCGAGGACCTCGTCGTCGCGTGCGATCGACGATAGGGCCAGGACGAGGCCGATGTGGCCCTTCCCGGGGTAGGTGACGTGGCGGACGTCGCCGCCGGCGGCGCGCACCGCCTCGGCCAGTTCCGCCGAGTTCGAGGGGAAGACGGTGTCGTCGTCCAGCCCGTGCAGCAACAGCAGCGGCGGTTCGCTGCCATCGACGAACTCGATCGGACGTGCCTGGTTCGGGTCGGGCATCTGCTCGAAGATCGCGCGCACGCTGGCGTATTTCAGCGGATCGAAGGCGGCCGGCGCGGCCAGCGTCGCCGTGGCGCGGATGTCGCGGTTCGACATGCCGGCGGCGGCCAGGAAGCGCTCGTCCAGGGTGAGCATCAGTGCGATGTGCCCGCCCGCCGAGTGCCCGGCGAGATAGAGCCGGTCGGGATCGCCGCCGTATCTGGCGATGTTCTGCTTGGTCCAGGCGACGGCCTGGGCACCGTCCTCGATGAAGCCGGGAAAGCGCACCTCCGGGTAGAGACGGTAGTCCGGCACCACCACCAGCCAGCCCTTCGACGCCAGTGCCTCGGCGGCGAAGGCGTAGTCGTCGCGGCTGCCCCATTTCCAGGAACCGCCATAGAAGAAGACCACCGTTTTCAGCGGCCCCTCGGCGTCGCGCGGGCGGTAGATATCCATCTTGCGGCGTTCGCCCTCGCCATAGGCGACGCCGGCCGTCTTCACGTAGCCGTTCTCCGGCGAGGTCGCGTTCAGCACGTCGAACGGCGAGCAGGCGGCCAGGAACAGGCCGGCAATCAGGGCGAAGGCAGTGGCGATGCGCGTCACGTCGGGCTCCTCATGGCGGGGCGCTGACCCTGACATAGTGGTGATTGGCCGTGATGGCGAGTGATGCCCATCTCTGTCACGGAAGGAATTCGCCATGAACGCCATGACCTTGCCCCGTGCTTCCCGTCCCGGCCGCCGCTGGCTGGTGCCGCTTCTGCTGCTGGCCCTGCCGGCCGCGGCGCTGGCGCACGGCGCGTCGAGCGCCGGCGAGCTCTGGTTCCGGCTCGACGCCGCCAGTCTGAACCTGGTGCAGGCGCTGGTGCAGCGCTACCTGACGCCGGCCCTGTGGGACCCGGCCATCGTGACGCTGCTGCAGTGGCCGGCATGGCTCGTGGCCGCGATCCCGGCGGCACTCGCGGGCGGGGCCTGTGCCCTCTGGCGCCGGGGCTAGTGCCCACTCTATGCTCCCGGCAAATGGGAGGATGGACATGAAGCTTTACGACACGACGATGGCCCCGAACCCGCGCCGGGTGCGCATTTTCCTGGCCGAGAAGGGCATCGACGTGCCCATGGAGCAGGTCGACCTCGGCAAGTCCGAGCACAAGACGCCCGATTTCGTGAAGATGAATCCGATGATGCGGGTGCCGGTGCTGGAGCTGGACGACGGCAGCTACATCTCCGAGTCGATGGCGATCTGTCGCTACTTCGAGGAAGTGCAGCCGGAGCCGCCGCTGTTCGGGCGCGACCCGAAGGAAAAGGCACTGGTGGAAATGTGGAACCGGCGCGTCGAGTTGAACGTGCTGATGACGATCGCGTCCGCTTTCCGTCATGGCCACCCGGGCATGGCCGACCGGGAAGAGCAGGTTGCGGCCTGGGCCGAGGTGAACCAGCGCCGGGCGCCGGAGGCGCTGGACTTCCTCGATGAGTCGCTGGCGAACAGCAAGTATCTGGTCGGCGACTATTTCTCCGTCGCCGACATCAACGCGCTGGTCGCGGTGGACTTCGGCCGCATCATCAAGGTGCGCATGGGCGAGCAGCACAAGAACCTCGCGCGTTGGCACGCCGACGTCTCCAGCCGGCCGAGCGCCAAGGCCTGACCGAACGCCGATGCCGCTGAGCCTGGCGGAGACGACGGCGCGGCTGACCGCGCCGGGCGCGCCGTTCGAGATCGTCGAGGGTGAGGCGCAGGGCCGGCGCATGCGGCTGTGGAAAAATGCCGCCGCCAGCCTGCGCGAGCCGCTGCTGGCTGTCGACGCCTTCGGCGACGACGAGTTCGTCGTCTATCACGACGAGCGCATCTCCTATGCCGCGTTCCGCCGCCAGGTCGATGCCCTGGCGGCGGCGCTGCACGGTCGGTTCGGCGTGGCCAAGGGCGACCGCGTCGCCATCGCCATGCGCAACCTGCCGGAATGGCCGATCGGCTTCTTCGCGATCACCGCCATCGGCGCCATCGCGGTGCCGCTGAACGGCTGGTGGACCGGGCCGGAGCTGAAATACGGGCTGGCGGACTCCGGCGCCAAGGTGCTGATCGCCGACGGCGACCGGTGGGAGCGGGCGCGGCCGCACCGGTCCGAGTTGCCGGACCTGGAGGCGGTGATCCTCACCCGGCCGGGCGAGCACGCCGAGGGCACCGTGCCGTTCGCGGAACTGGTCGAGGGCGAGGCAGCGTTGCCCGAGGTCGAGATCGACCCCGACGATCCGGCGACGATCTTCTACACCTCCGGCACCACCGGTTTTCCCAAGGGCGCGCTGGGCACGCACCGGAACATCTGCACCAACGCACACTCGCTGGCGTTCAACCGGGCGCGCACCGATCTGCGCCATGGCCGGGTGCCGGCTGCGCTGGGCGGACCGACGCCGCCGAAGGGCTGCGTGCTGCTGTCAGTGCCGTTCTTCCACGTTACCGGCTGCCACTCCACGCTGCTGCCGACGATGATCGGCGGCGGCAAGCTGGTCCTGATGTACCGCTGGAACCCGGAACGGGCGCTGGAGCTGATCGAGCGCGAGCGGGTGACCGCCTTCGGCGGCGTGCCTGGCATGGCCTGGCAGGTGCTGGAGTCGCCGGACTTCGCCAGGCGCGATACGTCCTCGATCCTGTCCATCGGCTACGGCGGTGCGCCGTCGGCGCCCGAGCTGGTGAACCGGCTGCGCCAGGGATTTCCGCAAGGCCAGCCGGGCCAGGGCTATGGCCTGACCGAGACCTCGTCGGTGACCACGCAGATCGGCGCGGAGGACTATGTCGACCATCCCGACAGCTGTGGGCCGGCGGTGCCGGTGTGCGACGTGAAGGTGGTCGACGAGTCCGGCAACGTGTTGCCTGTCGGTTCGGTCGGCGAGTTATGGATCTACGGCCCCAACATCGTCGCCGGTTATTGGAACAAGCCGGCGGAGACGGCGGCGAGCTTCACTGACGGCTGGCTGCACTCGGGCGATCTGGCGCGGATCGACGAAGAGGGCTTCATCTACATCGTCGACCGAGCCAAGGACGTGCTGATCCGTGGCGGCGAGAACGTCTACTGCTCGGAGGTCGAGAATGCGCTCTACAGCCATTCGGCGGTGATGGACGCCACCGTGGTCGGGTTGCCGCACCGGGTGCTCGGCGAGGAAGTCGGCGCCGCGGTGCAGGTCGCGCCCGGTGCCGAGGTCGACGAGGCGGAACTGCAGGCCTACCTCAAGGACAAGCTGGCGGCGTTCAAGATCCCCATCCGCATCGACGTCCGTCACGAACCGCTGCCGCGCAACGCCAACGGCAAGATCATGAAGCCGCGCGTGCGCGAGGAGATGCTAACGGGCGTCTAGCGCGCGCTGGCGCCAGACGTAGCTGGCGGCGACGATGGCCACCGACACCACGGTCGTCATCAGGCCGACCAGCGGCCAGGGCGTGCCGTCGTGCAGCGCGCCGACTAGCAGCGTCAGGCAACCCGCCAGCGCCATCTGGCAGAAGCCGATCAGGCCGGAGGCTGTGCCGGCCAGCTCTGGCGCCACCGACACGCCACCGGCGATGGCGTTCGGCATGGTGATGCCGTTCCCCATGGTGACCAGCAGCATCGGTCCGAACAGCACGGGCAGGCTCGGTGGCAGGGCCGCGTTCGCGGTCGCCAGCACGACGACGCCGGCGACCGTGACGCCGAGGCCGAGCAGCAGCATGCGTTCGGTGCCGAGCCGGGCGGACAGCCGGGCGGTGATGAACGAGCCGGTCATGTAGCCGGTCGGCAGGCAGACGAAGAACAGGCCATAGTCGCGCGGGCTGCCGCCCATGCTCTCCACCACCAGGTACGGCGCGGCGGAGACGAAGATGAAGAAGCAGCCGCTGGTGAAGGCGAAGGCGCAGAGGTTGGCGATGAACAGTCGCGAGCCGAGCAGCCGCTTGTAGCCGCCGGCCAGCGACAGCAAACGCGGCGGCCGGTTGCTGCCCGGGTTGGTCTCGTGCAGCCAGGGCAGCGAGGCCAGTAGCAACAGCGCGCCGAAGCCGGTGACGAAGACGAAGCTGCCGCGCCAGCCGAACCACAGGTCGAGCTGGCCGCCGATCGACGGCGCCAGCATCGGGCCGACCGCCATGCCCATGGTGACGTAGCCCAGGGCGGCGGCGGCGCGGTCGCGCGGAAACACGTCGCGCACGATGGCGCGGGTCAGCACCATGCCCGAACAGCCGCCGATGGCCTGCGCGACGCGGGCGACGATCAGCAGGTCGATGGTCGGTGCCACGGCCGCCGCGGTGCTGGCGGCGACGAACAGCGCCAGCCCGGCAAGCAGCGTCGGTCGCCGCCCGAAGCGATCGGAGATCGGGCCGTAGATGAGCTGGCCGACGGCGAGGCCGGCGATGAACAGGCTGAGCGCGAGCTGCACCGAATGCAGGTCGGTGGCCAGCGCGGACACCATGCCCGGCATCGACGGCAGGAAGATGTTCATCGACACCGGCGCCACCATCGACACCAGCACCAGCAACAACAATGGCGGACGCTTCACGGACGCTCTGCACCAAGCATCGGAGGGATAATCACGCGGCAGTGTATGGACCGGTCGGTGACAGGCTCACCCGTGCCACCTAAGCTTTGCCGTAGATACAACGAAACACGGGCAAAACGAAAAGGGACGCGCATGGTCCGACTTGCCGACATGGCGCCGGAGGCCGCAGATCACCTGCGCCACCTCGACTGCGCCGGGTACGAGACGACGCCGTGGACGCCGGCGCCACCCTTGAGCGAGGCGCGTATCGCCATCGTGTCGACGGCGGCGCTGCAACGGCGCGACGACCCGCCCTTCGCGGTCGGCGAGGCCGGCTATCGGGTGATCGCCGCCACTGACGACCCGGGCGACCTGGTCATGAGCCACATCTCGACCAACTTCGATCGCACCGGCTACGAGCAGGATCTGAACGTCGTCTTCCCGCTCGACCGGTTGAAGGAACTGGCGGCCGCAGGCGAGATCGCTGGCGTGGCCGATCACCACTACGCCTTCATGGGCTCGACGCCGCCGCAGGCGATGGAGCCGGCGGCGCGCGAGCTTGCCGGGCTGATGCGCGCCGAGGGCGTGAACACCGTTCTGCTGGTCCCCGTCTGACCATTCTGCACGCGCGCCGTTGGCGGGCTGGCACACTATTTCGAGGACGAGGGACTGGCGACGACGCAGGTCGCGCTGGTGCGCGAGCATGCGGAGGCGATCCGGCCGCCGCGCGCGCTGTGGGTGCCGTTCGACCTGGGGCGGCCGTTCGGCACGCCGGATGACGCCGATTTCCAAACCCGCGTGCTGCGCGCGGCGCTGAACCTGCTGGCGGCGCCATCCGGGCCGGTGCTGGAGGACTTTCCCGACGACGCGCCGGACGCGGCGCCGGCCGAGGGTTGGGCCTGTCCGATCCCGTTGCCGGCGCCGCCGCCGCCGGGCGATGCGACCGAGGCGGCGCTGCTCGCCGAGATCGACCGGCTGTTG
>CAZVLI010000012.1:0-15154 GCA_964627965.1 uncultured Rhodospirillales bacterium | reverse complement strand
GGTGTTGCAGGTGACGCCCATCTCGTCCTCGGCCTCGGTGGCCGCCCACATGCGCTTCTCCAGCGCCGCGCTCTGCTCCAACATGAACTTCTGGGTGTCGGCGTTGAGCGCGTTCCAGGTCTTCAGGCTGACGGCCATGAAGGCGAGGCCGGCGCTGACCGGCACGCGCAGGGCGTGGGTCGCGACCTCGTGCCACTTGGCCTGGTAGGCCGGCATGGTGCCGGTGATGCCGCAGTCGACGACGCCCTTCTGCAGCGCCGGGACCACTTCGGCGAAGGCCACGGTCACCGAGGTGCCGCCAACGGCCTCGACGAAGTCGCCCATGGTGGTCGAGTAGACGCGGATCTTCAGGCCCTTCAGGTCGGCGAGGCCCTTGACCGGCTTGTTGCAGAACAGGATCTGGCTCGGATACGGGTAGACGACCAGCATCTTGGCGTTGAAGTTCTTCTCGAACTCACGCTCCAGGATGCTGCGGTAGGCGTCGACGTTGGCGCGCGCCTCCTTGAAGTTGCCGGCCGCGGCCGCCAGGTCGACGCCCTCGAACACCGCGTGCTCCGAGGCGACATAGCCGAACACGCCGAAGGCGACGTCGAACACGCCGAGCTTCACCAGTCGCATCACCTCGAAGCCCTTCAGGCCGAGGTCGGTGATGGCGTTGATCTTGGCGGTGATCTTGCCGCCCGATTCCTTCGGCAGCACTTCCGACCAGAACGGCTTCTCGTGCACCTTGTAGTTCGACAGGTTGGCCCAGGAGCCGATCACCTTGAACTGGCGCTTGTCGAGCTCGGCCGCCGAGGCGACGCTGGCGCCGAGCATGAGCGCGCCGGCGAGCGCCGCCGCGCGCAATCCCATTGTCCGCATTTTCATCGTTGTCTCTCCCTGTCCCCCGACTTTTGGCGCGGAGCACCGACCGTGGTCCGCTGTGGGTGCGGTATCAAAGGTGACCGGGCCATTGCCTGTCAACTCGCACGCCCGCGCCCAGCAGGACGCGGCCCGCCGTTGCGCCCCGCCGGGGCTGCTTCGGCACGAGCCGGCCCATCGAATTCCCACTCGCGTGCTTCCGCGCGTCGCCAAAGCCATCGCTTCCGTCGGTGCCATCTGCTAGCGTCGGAGCTGGAGCCGAGGCAGGGAAGCCGGTGCGAAACCGGCGCTGCCCCCGCAACTGTAAGGATGAGGGACCGGCATTCACGCCACTGACCGGCAACGGTTGGGAAGGCGCCGGTTTCCGAAGATCCCGAGCCAGGACACCTCGTCGGTTCCCAGAAACAGGCCGACCGCGGCCCTCGCGGTCACGTCCTCGGTGGGAGGATGCGCCAGTGGCGTTGGACGATGTGCCGGGCGGCTTGCCGCTGCCGCCGGCCACCCTGATCCTAGGCGGCGCCCGTTCCGGCAAGAGCGCGCTTGCCGAGGCCATGGCCGTGGCCTCGGGCCATCGTCTTGTCTACCTCGCCACGGGTCAGGCGGTGGACGAGGAAATGGCCGCGCGCATCGCCGAGCATCAGGCGCGCCGCGACGGCTGGACCACTGTGGAGGAACCTCTGGCGGTGCCGCGCGCGCTGGCCGAACGGGCCAGCGAAGGCTGTGTCGTTCTGGTCGATTGCCTCAGCTTCTGGCTCGCCAACCTGATGGAAGCCGAGCGCGACATCGAGCGCGAGACCGACCGGCTGGTGCGGGTGCTGCGCAATCTGCCGGGCGCGGCGATTTTCGTCGGCAACGAGGTCGGCCACGACATCGTCCCGGCCAACGAACTGGCCCGGCGTTTTCGCGACGCCAACGGCCGCATGAACCAGCAGGTCGCCGCCGCCTCTCAGCGAGTGATTCTTACCGTCGCCGGCCTGCCGATGATCCTGAAGAACAAGGACGAGTGATGGCCGAGAAGATTCCCGCCACGGTGGTGACCGGCTTCCTGGGTGCAGGCAAGACCAGCCTGATCCGGCACCTGCTGGAGCACGCCGACGGCCGCCGCATCGCGCTGATCGTCAACGAATTCGGCGACCTCGGCGTCGATGGCGAGATCCTCAAGGGCTGCGGCATCGAGGCTTGCGGCGACGACGACATCGTCGAACTGGCCAATGGCTGCATCTGCTGCACCGTGGCCGACGACTTCTTGCCGACGATGGAAGCCCTTCTGGACCGACCGGAGCCGCCGGATCACATCGTCATCGAGACCAGCGGCCTGGCTCTGCCGAAACCGCTGGTGAAGGCGTTCAACTGGCCGGACGTGCGCACGCGGGTGACCGTGGACGGCGTGATCGCCGTGCTGGACGGACCGGCGGTGCGCGACGGCCTGTTTGCCGCCAATCCGGCGGCCGTCGACGCGCAGCGCCAGGCAGACGACAACCTGGACCACGAGAGTCCGCTGCACGAGCTCTACGAGGACCAGGTGGCGTGCGCCGACCTGCTGATCCTCAACAAGTGCGACCAGCTCAGCGATATGGAGCGCGATGGGCTGGCCGCCGGCCTGGATGGCAAGCGGGTGGTCGGGGCGACGCACGGGCGGATCGACCCGCGTGTGCTGCTCGGGCTCGGCGCGGCGGCGGAGGACGATCTTGACGCGCGGCCGTCGCACCACGACGGCGAGGACGACCACGACCACGACGATTTCGACAGTTTCGTGGTCGACGTGGCGGAGGTGGCGACGCCGGCCGACCTGATCGCGCGCCTGGAGGCGGCGGCCGGTTCGCTGCCGATCCTGCGCGTGAAGGGTTTCCTGCCGGTCGCTGGCAAGGATATGCGGTTGCTGGTGCAGGGCGTCGGCAAGCGCTTCCAGCACTATTACGACCGCCCCTGGCGTGACGGCGAGGCACGGGCCGGGCGGCTGGTGGTGATCGGCCCGCACGACCTCGACCGGGCGGCGGTGACGGCGATGCTGGGCAGCTGATGCACCTGCTGGCGGCACAGCCCGGCGGGCCGGTGGATGCCGGCCAGGCGGTCGACCTGGGTCAGGACCCGGCCGATATCGTCGTGCTGTCCGCCGCCGACACCGAACTCGCGTGCCTGTCCGCCGCGCAGTCGCGTCTCGGGCCGGCGGCGCCGACGCTGCGCCTGGCGAACCTGATGCAACTCGCGCATCCGCTGTCGGTCGATCTCTATGTCGAGCAGGTCGCGAGCAAGGCGAAACTGGTCGTGGTACGGCTGCTGGGCGGCACTGGCTACTGGCCCTATGGCGTGGAGCAACTGGCCGAGCACGTCCCGAACCTCGCCCTGTTGCCGGGCGACGACAACCCCGATCCGGATCTTGCGGAGCGTTCCAGCCTGCCGCCGGCGACGCTGCACCGTCTTTGGCGCTATCTGGCGGAGGGCGGCATCGACAACGCCGAGCAGGGGCTGCGCTATGCGGCCGACTTGATCGGTCGTCCGACCGACTGGCGCGAACCGGCACCGCTGCTGCGTGCCGGCCTTTACTGGCCCGGCGAGACCGCATCCGACTTCGACACGATCCGCCGGCACTGGCGCGGCCAGGCCGTGGCGCCCGTGATGTTCTACCGGGCGCTGGTGCAGTCCGGTCAGACAGAGCCGGTCGACGCTCTGGTCGAGGCACTCGCGGCGGAGGGCCTGAACCCGCTGCCGATCTATGTCCCCAGCCTCAAGGACCGGACGGCGCAGGCGTTGATCGAGGAACTGGTCGAGGCAACGTCACCGTCCGTCGTCCTTAACGCGACGGCTTTCGCGGTCGGGCAACCGGGCAACGACGCCGGCGCGCCATTGTTCGCCGACTGCCCCGTGCTTCAGGTCGTGTTTTCTAGCGGCAATCGCGAGACTTGGGCCGACAGCACCGCCGGTCTGTCGGCGCGCGACATCGCCATGCATGTGGCGTTGCCGGAGGTGGACGGGCGGCTGCTCACCCGGTCGGTGTCATTCAAGGCCGAGGCCGCGTTCGACGCGGCGACGCAGTGCGCGATCGTCCGGCCGCAACCGGAACCGGACCGCGTCGCCTTTGTCGCGGCGCTGGTGGCGAACTGGGCGCGCCTACGGGCGACGCCGGCGCCGGAACGTCGGGTGGCGCTGCTGCTCGCCAACTACCCGAACCGCGACGGGCGGCTGGCCAACGGCGTCGGTCTCGACACGCCGGCCAGCACGGCGGCGATCCTCGATGCCATGGACACGGCCGGCTACGACGTCGGAATGGTGCCGCGCGACGGCGCAGGTCTGATCGCGGCGTTGCAGGCGGGACCGACCAACGACCTCAAGACGCTGGACGAACGCACGGTCGCGGAAACGCTGTCGGTGGCGACCTACCGCGCCTGGTTCGACAAGCTGCCCGGTGATGCGCGCGACAAGGTCACGGCGCGGTGGGGTGCGCCCGATGCTGATCCCTACGTCCGCGAGGGACGCTTCCGGTTGTCGCTGCATCGGTTCGGCAACGTCGTCGTCGGGGTACAGCCGGCGCGCGGCTACAACGTCGATCCGAAAGAGAGCTATCACGATCCCGACCTGCCGCCGCCGCATCACTACCTCGCGGCATACGCGTGGCTGCGCGAGGTGTTCGGCGCGCAGGCCGTGGTGCACGTCGGCAAGCACGGCAACCTGGAGTGGCTGCCGGGGAAGGCGCTGGCGCTGTCGGAGAGCTGCTTTCCTGAAGTGGCGCTCGGGCCGCTGCCGCACCTCTATCCGTTCATCGTCAACGATCCCGGCGAGGGGGCGCAGGCCAAGCGCCGCGCGGCGGCCGTCGTGGTCGACCACCTGATGCCGCCGCTGACTAGGGCGGAGAGCTACGGGCCGCTGCGCGAGCTGGAGCGGCTGGTAGACGAGTATTTCGACGCGGCCGGGCTCGACCCGCGCCGGCTGAACCTGCTGCGCAAGCAGATCCTGGAACAGTGCGCCGCCATCGGCCTGGACAAGGACCTGGGCTTCGACGCCGATGAGGCCGCCGACCTGAACCGGCTCGATGGCTACCTTTGCGAACTGAAGGAGATGCAGATTCGCGACGGGTTGCACATCTTCGGCAGCAGCCCGGACGGTACGCAGCTCACCGACCTGCTGGTGGCGCTGGCGCGTGTGCCGCGCGGCGACGGCCGTGGCTCACTGCACCAGGCGCTGGCCAGGGATATGGCGCTGGGGTTCGATCCGCTGGACTGCGACATGGCGGCGCCGTGGGACGGGCCACGCCCCGATGCGCTCGTCGGCGACGGCCCCTGGCGCACCACCGGCGACACGGTGGAGCGGCTGGAAATGCTGGCGCAACGACTGGTCGACGGCGATGAGGCGCCGGGTCCGGAGAGCGCCGCCGTGTTGGACGAGATCGAAGGTCGCTTGCGGCCTGCGGTAACCGGCAGCGGCGCGGCGGAGATCGGCGGCTTGCTGGCCGGTCTGGACGGACGCTTCGTCGCGCCGGGGCCCAGTGGGGCGCCGACGCGCGGGCGACCGGAGGTGTTGCCGACGGGCCGGAACTTCTATGCCGTCGATACCCGCGCCGTGCCGACGCCGGCGGCATGGCAGCTCGGCTGGAAGTCGGCCGACCTGCTGATCGAACGCTACCGCCAGGAGCATGGCGAATGGCCGCGCGCGGCGGCGCTGTCGGCCTGGGGCACCGCCAACATGCGCACCGGCGGCGACGACATCGCGCAGGCGCTGGCGCTGATGGGCGTGCGGCCGACCTGGGACGGCAACTCCGCCCGCGTCACCGGTTTCGAGATCATCCCGGCCAGCCTGCTGGACCGACCGCGCGTCGACGTGACCTTGCGGGTCTCCGGCTTCTTCCGCGACGCCTTCCCGCACCAGATCGCGCTGGTCGACGCGGCGGTGCAGGCCGTCGCCGCGCTGGACGAGCCGGCCGACACAAACCCGCTGGCTGCCCGCGCCGCCGAGGAGGCCGCGCGTCTGGCGGCCGAGGGCGCGACACCGGAACAGGCGAAGCGCCGCGCCAGCTTCCGTGTCTTCGGCTCGAAGCCGGGCGCGTATGGTGCCGGCCTGCAGGCGCTGATCGACGAGCGCGGGTGGGAGGACGATGCCGACCTGGCCCGCGCCTACGTCGCATGGGGCGGCTATGCCTATGGCGAGGGCGTCTCGGGCGAGGCGGCGCCGGCGCTGTTCCGCCGCCGGCTGGGCGTGGTGCAGGCGGTGCTGCACAACCAGGACAACCGCGAGCACGACCTGCTCGACTCCGACGACTACTACCAGTTCGAAGGCGGGCTGGCGGCGGCGGTCCGGGTCGAGAGCGGGCAACAACCGGCGATCTACCACAACGATCACTCGCGCCCCGCCGCGCCGAAGGTGCGGCGGCTGGAAGAAGAGATCGCCCGCGTGGTCCGTGCCCGCGTGGTCAACCCGAAGTGGATCGCCGGCGTTATGCGCCACGGCTACAAGGGCGCGTTCGAGATCGCGGCGACGGTCGACTATCTCTTTGCCTTCGCCGCCACCGCGCGGGTCGTCGGCGACCATCACTTCGACGCCGTGCACGACGCCTTCGTCGCCGATCCGACGGTCGCGGCGTTCATCGCCGAGCATAATCCGGCGGCCGCCCGCGAGATCGCCGAACGTCTGCTGGAGGCGCAGCAGCGCGGGCTGTGGCGTCCGCGCCGCAACGCGACCACGGCGGAACTGAACGAGAAGCTGGAGGCCAGGCCATGAGCGATGCCGATCTCGATGCCCGTCACGCGGAGAAGATGAAGAAGCGCAAGGCCGCGCGCGACAAGATGCTGGCCACCAAGACGATCGAGAAGGGCCTGCTGATCGTCCACACCGGCAAGGGCAAGGGCAAGTCGACGGCGGCCTTCGGGCTGGTGATGCGTGCGCTGGGGCATGGCTTCCCCGTCGGCATCGTGCAGTTCGTGAAGGGCAAGTGGCAGACCGGCGAGCGCGGTGTGCTGGAGCGCTTTCCCGACCTGGTCACGATCCGCACGATGGGCGAGGGCTTCACCTGGGAAACGCAGGATCGCCAGCGCGACATCGCCGCCGCGAAGTCGGCCTGGGCGGCGGCGTGCGAGATGATCGAGGCCTGTCGCGGCCCCGACCCGGCCTACAAGCTGCTGCTGCTCGACGAGCTCAACATCGTGCTGCGCTACGACTATCTCGATATCGACGAGGTGGTGCGCGTGCTGCGCAACCGGCCCAAGGACCTGCACATCGTGGTCACCGGCCGCAACGCCAAGGAGCCGCTGATCGACGCGGCCGACCTGGTGACCGAGATGACCATGGTCAAGCACCCCTTCCGCGCCGGCGTGAAGGCGCAGCAAGGCATCGAGTTCTAGGCATGGCAACGCCCGCGATCATGTTCCAGGGCACGGGCAGCGACGTCGGCAAGTCGCTGCTGGTGGCTGGGCTGGCGCGGGCCTTCGCGCGGCGCGGGCTGCGGGTGCGGCCGTTCAAGCCGCAGAACATGTCGAACAACGCGGCGGTCACGGCTGACGGCGGCGAGATCGGCCGGGCCCAGGCGCTGCAGGCGCTGGCCGCCGGTGTCGAACCGATCACCGACATGAACCCGGTGCTGCTGAAGCCGCAGACGGCGGTCGGCGCGCAGGTGGTGGTGCAGGGCCAGGTCGTCGGCAACGCCGATGCGCGCGCCTACCACGACCTGAAACCGACGCTGATGCCGCGCGTGCTGGAGAGCTTCGAGCGGCTCGGCGCCGATGCCGACTTGGTTGTGGTCGAGGGCGCAGGCAGCGCGGCGGAGGTGAACCTGCGCAGCCATGACATCGCCAACATGGGGTTTGCGGTCGCGGCCGGCGTGCCGGTAGTGCTGGTCGGCGATATCGACCGGGGCGGGGTGATCGCCAGCTTGGTCGGCTGCTGGACGC
Source organism: uncultured Rhodospirillales bacterium (assembly GCA_964627965.1). GTDB lineage: Bacteria > Pseudomonadota > Alphaproteobacteria > JAVKFY01. Next base: position 7,418 of record CAZVLI010000012.1, on the reverse strand, counting down.
TGCTGCCGGCGAACGAGCGGGCGCTGCTGGCCGGGTATGTGATCAACAAGCTGCGTGGCGACGCGTCGTTGTTTGACGACGGCTTGACGGTCATCACCGAGCGGACCGGTCTGCCGTCGCGGGGCGTGGTGCCGTGGTTCGACGCGGCGTCGCGGCTGCCGGCCGAAGACAGCATGGCGCTGGCCCGGCCGTTGGCCAGCGGTGGCGGGGCGATCCGGATCGCGGTGCCGATGCTGCCGCGCATTGCCAACTTCGACGACCTCGACCCGCTTCGGTTGGAACCGGACGTCGCGGTGACGATGGTGGCGCGCGGGCAACCGTTGCCGGGCGACGCGGACTGCGTGCTGTTGCCGGGCTCGAAGGCGACGCTGGCCGATCTCGCTGCGTTGCGCGCGGAAGGCTGGGACATCGACATTGCGGCGCATGTGCGGCGTGGCGGCTGGGTCGTGGGGCTTTGCGGCGGGTATCAGATGCTCGGCAGCACCGTCGCCGATCCGGACGGAATAGAGGGCGCAGCCGGCGAAGCGGCGGGGCTCGGCCTGCTCGATGTCGCGACCACCTTGCGGCCGACCAAGCAACTGGCGCAGGTCTCGGGCGCGGCCTGGGGCGAGGCGGTCACCGGCTACGAGATGCACATGGGCGAGACCGATGGCCGCGACCGCGCGCGACCCTTCGTGACATTGGACGACGGGCGCGACGACGGCGCGGTATCGGCCGATGGGCGGGTGATGGGTGGCTACCTGCACGGGCTGTTCGCGGCGGACGGTTTCCGGCGCGCGTTCCTGGCAAGGCTGGCCGGGCGGCCGGTCGCCGGCATCGCCTATGGCGCCGAGGTGGAGGCGACGCTGGACGCGCTGGCCGACCACCTGGAACGACACGTGGACCTCGACAACTTGCTCGACATCGCGAGGCGTCCGCGATGCGCCGCCTAATACACCCACCAGAGCAGCGCCAGCACCAGCAGCAGCATGCAGGCGCGGACATAGACCTTCAGGGCGTCGTCGATGTCGTCCGGGCCAGCGTCCTCGCGCCCATCCCCGAGCCAGGGCAACTCGGCCAGCTCGTCGCCGTAGTAGCGCGGCCCGTTCAGCCGCAAGCCCAGCGCGCCGGCCATCGCCGCCTCCGGCCAGCCGGCGTTCGGCGAGCGGTGCTTGTCGGCATCGCGCCACATCGTCGTCAACGAGATTCCCAATCGCGTCGGCGCCGCGAAGACGATCAGCAGGCCGGCGATGCGCGCCGGGACCAGGTTGGCGCCATCGTCAGTCCACGCCGCCGGCCAGCCGAAATGCCGGAAGCGGGCGGTCTTGTGGCCGATCATCGAGTCGGCGGTGTTGACCGCCTTGTAGGCCAGGATGCCGGGCAGGCCGAACAGCGCTGCCCAGAAGGCCGGCGCGACCACGCCGTCGGAAAAGTTCTCCGCGAGGCTTTCCACGGCGGCGCGCGCCACGCCTGGTCGGTCCAGCTGGCTCGGGTCGCGGCCGACGATGTGCGACACCGCCTCGCGCCCGGCCGGCAACCCACCCTCGCGCAACGCCACCGCGACGGCGCGCACGTGCAGGTAGAGGCTGCGCTGCGCCAGCATCACCGCGATCACCGCGATCTCGATGACCCAGCCGTAGGGAACCTGGTCGGCCAGCATTTCCAGCGCCAGGCCGGCGGCGATGGCCACGGTCAGCAGCACGGCCATCAGGACCGAGCCCGCGAACATCACGGCGAAACGGTTCCGGTCCGGACGGTTGAGCCAGCCCTCCAGCGTGGCGATCAGCCAACCGAACCACACCACCGGGTGCGGCGGGCGCCAGGCGAATGGCCACGGCAAGAGGCCGTCGAGCACGAGCGCCAGGGCGAGCAGCGGCAGCGATTCAGGCATACACGTAGCGTAACGAACGGGAGGACATGACTGTGAGCACTCTGGGCGTCATGGTCTGCGGCCACGGCAGCCGCGACAACCAGGCGGTGGACGAATTCGCCGCCGTCGCGCGCGGCATCGCCGAACGGATGCCGCAGTATCCCGTGGAAAGCGGCTTTCTGGAATTCGCGACGCCAGTGATCGCGCAAGGGCTGGACGCGTTGCGGGCGCGCGGCGTCGACGAGGTGCTGGCGGTGCCGGGGATGCTGTTCGCGGCCGGCCACGCCAAGAACGATATCCCGTCGGTGCTGAACCGCTATCAGGCCGAGCATCCGGGCATCAACATCCGCTATGCCGCCGAGCTCGGCTTCGATCCCGGCCTGCTGAAGGCCAGCGCCGATCGGGTCGAGGCGGCTTTGGCCGAGGCGCCGGGCGACGTGCCGCGCGAGGAAACGATGCTGGTGGTCGTCGGACGCGGCGCCTCTGATCCCGACGCGAATGGCAACGTCGCCAAGATAACGCGTCTGCTGTGGGAGGGCTTCGGCTTCGGCTGGGCGATGCCGGCCTATTCCGGCGTCACCTTCCCGCTTGTCGCGCCGGCGCTGCGCCACGCTGCCAAGCTCGGCTTCCGTCGCATCGTCGTGTTCCCGTATTTCCTGTTCACCGGCGTTCTGGTGAAGCGGATCTACGACCACACCGATACGGTCGCGGCGGAACATCCGGAGCTGCAGTTCGTGAAGGCCGGCTATCTCAACGACCATCCGCTGGTGCTCGATGCCTTCGCCAACCGGGTGCAAGGCATCCTGACCGGCGACAACGCGATGAACTGCCAGCTCTGCAAGTACCGCGCGCAGGTACTCGGCTTCGAGGACGAGGTTGGCCTGCCCCAGGCCAGCCACCATCATCACGTCGAGGGCATCGGCACCGGCGACGCCGGTCACCACCATCACGACCACGACCACGGTCACTCGCACGACCACGCGCATGATCACGGGCACCACCCCTATCCGCACGCCGACCATCCGCTCGGCCCGCGCACGCTGAAGCAGGGCTAGCGACCGTCGCATGCTGTTCGACGCCTACATCGTGGTCGACTGGAGCGCGTCCGCCGTGCCGAAGCGCGGGGCGGACAGCATCTGGTACGCGGTGCTCAGGCGCGACGAAGGGCGGCTGGAGCGCACCGCGCTGGCAAACCCGGCGACCCGGATGCAGGCGATGACGGCGGTCGAGGCCGAAGTGAAGGAACTGGCCGACCAGGGCCGGCGTGTGCTGGTCGGCTTCGATTTTCCGAATGCCTACCCGCGCGGCTTCTCGGCGCGGGCTGGCTTCGACGGCGCCGAGCCGTGGCGCGCGATCTGGGACGGGCTGGACGACCTGATCGAGGATTCGGAGAACAACCCCAACCACCGTGTCGCGGTCGCGGCGGAGTTGAACCGGCGCATCTCCGGCGGTGCCTTTCCGTTCTGGGGCTGCCCGCCGGCTGCCGCCGCGCAGACGCTGGCGCCGAAGAAGACGCGCGCCTATGACGACGACGTTCCCGAGCGCCGCTTGTGCGAGAGCTGGATACCGAAGACGCAACCCTGTTGGAAGCTCTACACGACCGGATCGGTCGGCAGTCAGGCGCTGCTCGGTATCCCGATGCAACGGCGCCTGCGACAGACCTTCGCCAAGCAGGCGACCGTATGGCCGTTCGAGACCGGCATGGCCGCGCCGGCGACCGATACCAAACCCGTCGTGATCGCCGAGGTCTATCCGTCGATGGTGCCGGTCGAGGTGCCGTCGGGCACCGTGAAGGACGCGGCGCAAGTGGAGACGCTGGCGCGGCACTTCGCGCGACGCGACGCCGCCGGCCTGCTCGCCGCGGATTTCGCCGGCCCGGCGTTGAGCAAGGCGGACCGGCGCCTGGTCGAGGTCGAGGAAGGCTGGATCCTCGGTGTCGGTACGGAGGATGCCGAAGCCGCGCCGATCACCGACCCGGCGGCGATCTACGAGCGTTCCTTTGCGATCATCCGATCCGAGGCCGACCTGTCGCGCGTGCCGGCCGACGCCGAGCCGCTCGCGGTGCGGCTGATCCACGGCTGCGGCATGGTCGACCTGGTCGATGACCTGGAGGTCAGCGACGACCTGATGGCCCGCGCCACGGCCGCGCTGCGTGCCGGCGCGCCGATCCTGTGCGACGTCAACATGGTGGCCAGCGGCGTCACCCGGCGACTGTTGCCGGCTGGCAACGACGTCATCTGCACCTTGGGCGAAGCGAAGGCGAGCGAAGGCAATACGCGCTCGGCGGCGGCGGTCGACCTGTGGCGCGAACGGCTCGACGGCGCGGTGGTCGCGATCGGCAACGCGCCGACGGCGTTGATGCGGCTGTTGGCGCTGGTGCGCGACGGGGCGCCCGCGCCGGCCGCGGTGCTGGGCTTCCCGGTCGGGTTCGTCGGCGCAGTGGAGTCCAAACGCGCGCTCAGCCAGGCCGGCCTGCCGTATGCGACGGTGCATGGCCGGCGCGGGGGCAGTGCGATGGCGGCGGCGGCGGTCAACGCCATCGCCGAGGCGGCGCGATGACCGCTTGGCTCACCGTTATAGGGCTTCGCGACGACGGGCTCGCTGGCCTGCCGCCAGCACGCCGCGCGCTAATCGAAGCGGCGGAGGTGCTGATCGGCGGCGACCGGCACCTGTCCCTGGTCGATCACCCGACGGCGGAGCGGCTCGGCTGGCAGTTCCCGCTCGATCCGCTGATGGCCGAACTGAAGGCGCGGCGGGGCAAGCGGGTGGTAATCCTGGCGACCGGCGATCCCCTGTGCTTCGGCATCGGGACGACGCTGCTCAAGCATCTCGACCGCGACGAGATGACGATCCTGCCGGCGCCGTCGGCCTTCGCGCTGGCTCGCGCCCGGCTCGGGTGGCCACACCACACCACCACGGACCTGACGCTGCACGGCCGGCCGCTGGCGCTGCTGAACGGCTGGCTGCAGCCGGGGCGTCGCTTGCTGCTGCTGAGTCACGACGGCCGCACGCCGGTACAGGTCGCCGCGCATCTTGCGACCCAAGGCTTCGGGCCGAGCAAGATGACGGTGCTGGCCCACATGGGCGGGGACGAACGTCGTTACGAAGGTCGCGCCGACGACTGGACAGCGGCCGATGTGCCCGACCTCAATACCGTCGCGATCGAGCTCGTCGCGACGCCCGGCGCGGCGATGCGGCCGCGCGTGCCGGGCCTGCCCGATGATGCCTTCGAACATGACGGCCAGCTCACCAAGCGCGAGGTTCGCGCCGCGACGCTGGCCACTCTGGCGCCGTTGCCGGGCCAGCGCCTATGGGATGTCGGCGCCGGAAGCGGCTCGGTCGCCATCGAGTGGCTGCGTGCCACGGAGAACGCGGAAGCCGTTGCGATAGAGCGTGACTCCGGCCGCGCCGCAGCCATCGCGCGCAACGCCGAGGCGCTCGGCGTCCCGCAGCTGGAGATCGTGTCCGGCGCGGCGCCGGCGGCATTGGAGGGGCTGGCGGCGCCGGACACTGTCTTCGTCGGCGGCGGGCTCAGTACGGAGGGGCTTCTGGACACGGTGTGGAACGCGTTGCGGCCGGGCGGACGGCTGGTCGCCAACGCGGTGACGGTCGAGGGCGAGCAGCGCTTGCTGGCGGCGCAGGCGGCGCGTAGCGGCGCGCTCACGCGTCTCGCGATCAGCCGGGCCGAACCCGTCGGCGGCTATCTCGGCTGGCGGCCGCTGATGCCGGTGACGCAATGGGCGGCAAGCAAGCCATGACGGGCACCGTCTTCGGCCTCGGCATCGGCCCCGGCGACCCGGAGCTCATCACCTTGAAGGCGTTGCGCCGGCTGCAGGCGGCGCCGGTGCTGGCCTATCCGGCGCCGGAGGATGGCGAGAGCCTGGCGCGCGCCATCGCCGCGCCGCACATGCCAGGCGGGCAGACCGAGATCGCCATCCGCATGCCGCTGTCGGTCGACCGCTTCCCGGCCGAGGCGGTCTACGACCAGGCGGTCGAGGAACTGGCGGCGCATCTCAATGCCGGGCGCGACGTGGCGGTGCTTTGCGAGGGCGACGGCTTCTTCTACGGCTCGTTCATGTACCTGTATGCGCGACTCGCCGACCGGTTTCCCGTCGAGGTGGTGCCGGGCGTGTCGTCGCTCACGGCCTGCGCGGCGCGGGCCGGGCTGGCGCTGGCGGCGCAACGCGACGTGCTGACGGTGCTGCCGGCGCCATTGCCGGAGGACAAGCTGGCGGCGGCGCTGGCCGGGACCGAGGCGGTGGCGCTGATCAAGGTCGGTCGCCATCTCGGCAAGCTGCGGCGCGTGCTCGGCGACGCCGGCCTGCTGGAAACGGCGGTGCTGGTCGAGCGGGCGACGATGGCGGCGGAGCGCATACGGCCTCTGGCCGAGATATCGGACGACGCGGCGCCCTACTTCTCGATGATCCTGGCGCACCGGCGCGGACAGGCCTGGCGATGACGGTGATCGTGGCCCTCACGGCCTCGGCGCTGCCGACGGCGGAGCAGCTCGCGGCGGCTCTGCCGGACGCCGAGGTCTGGGGGCGGGCCGGCCGCGTCGATACCGCAAATACTTTCGACGACACCATCGCGGCGTTGCGGGATTGGTTCCGCGAGGGGCGGGCTATCGTCGGGTTGTGCGCGGCCGGCATCCTGATCCGGGCGCTGGCCCCATTGCTCGACGACAAGCGCACCGAGCCCGCCGTGGTCGCGGTGGCCGAGGACGGCAGTGCGGTGGTGCCGCTGATCGGGGGGCATGCCGGCGGTGCCAACGCCCTGGCGCGCGCGATCGGCGAGGTGCTTGGCGTGGCGCCGGCGATCACCACCGGTTCGGATGTGCGCCTGGGCGTGGCGCTGGACGCTCCGCCGCCGGGCTGGACCGTGGTAGGCGACGTGAAAGCGGTGGCCGCGCATCTCCTCGCCGACGGCTCGGTCGACTTGCGGGTCGAGGCGGGCGATGCGGCGTGGCTCGATACATTGCCGCGTGGCGATGGGCCGACGGTGCTAATCACCGACCGACGGTCCCCCACCTCACCTGTCCTCTCCGCCCCCAGGGGCGGAGAGGGACGAAGCGGCGATGACGTAACCGCTCCCTCTCTGCCCCGGGGGGCGGAGAGGGTTGGGGTGAGGTGGGGCGATGCCGAGGTCGTTCTCCATCCGCCGACGCTTGCTATTGGCGTTGGCACCGAGCGCGGTGTCTCCTCGGAAGAGCTGCGCGACCTCGTCGAGGCGACGCTCGCCGACGCTGGCCTCGCGGCAGAGTCGGTCGCGGCGCTGGGGACGCTCGACCTGAAGGCGGACGAAGCGGCGGTGCTGGCCTTGCCGTGGCCGGTGCGGTTGTTCGCGGCGGCGGCGCTGGAGGCCGAGACGCCGCGGCTGGCGAACCCGTCCGAGGTGGTGTTCCAGGCGGTCGGTTGTCATGGCGTGGCTGAGGCGGCGGCGCTGGCGCTGGCCGGACTGGACGCCGAGTTGGTTGTCCAGAAGCGCAAGTCGGCGCGGGCGACGTGTGCCGTTGCCCGGGCGCCGAAGGGCGTGCCGCAGCCGCTGGCCGGGCGGGCGCGCGGACACCTGG
>CAZVLI010000011.1:0-15458 GCA_964627965.1 uncultured Rhodospirillales bacterium | reverse complement strand
GAAGCCTTGAAACTCTTCGCCGGGCATGACGGACAGGCGATGCCGGTGGCCGAAGCAGTTGCCTACGCGCTGGCCATCGTCTTCGGCGCGCGCTACGTGGTCGTGAAGGCTTGGTACGCGGCCCGAGCGCTGCGGCCGGACATGAACCTGCTGATGGTGATCGCGGTCGCCGGCGCGGTCGGGATCGGTGAGTGGTTCGAGGCCGCGGCCATCAGTTTCCTGTTCGCCCTGTCGCTGCTGCTGGAGAGCTGGAGCGTGGGCCGGGCTCGACGCGCCATCGCCCAGCTCCTCGACCTCGCGCCACCGGTCGTGCGCCTTAAGCTCGATACCGGCGAGGAGCGGGAGGTTCCGGCGGCCGAGGCGCCGGTCGGGTCCCGCTTCATCGTCAATCCAGGCGAGAGGATCGCCCTCGACGGTCGGGTGGTCACGGGCGCGAGCGCCGTCAACCAGGCACCGATCACGGGGGAAAGCGTCCCGGTCTCGAAGGAACCGGGCGCGGAGATCTTCGCCGGCACGATCAACGGAGAGGGGGCGCTTGAGGTCGAGAGCACCAAGGCCGCCGAGGACACGACGTTGGCACGCATCATCCGCCTCGTCGAGGAGGCCCATGGCCGGCGCGCCCGCGCCGAGCAGTGGGTCGAGAAGTTCGCCCGGATCTACACGCCCGCGGTTATCGTGCTGGCCATCGCTGTGTTCCTGCTGCCGCCCCTTATGTTCGGTGGCGCCTGGGACGACTGGTTCTACCGTGCGCTGGTGCTGCTCGTGATCGCCTGCCCCTGCGCCCTGGTTATCTCCACCCCGGTCAGCATCGTCTCCGCGCTGGCGGCATCCGCGCGCCAGGGGGTGCTGGTCAAGGGCGGTACCTACATCGAGCAACCGGCCCACCTCAAGGCCATCGCCTTCGATAAGACCGGCACGCTGACGCGCGGGCAGCCGGCCGTGGTTGGCGTGGTGCCACTCAACGGCCACACGGAGCAGGAACTCCTGGAGCGGGCCGCCGCGCTCGAAGCGCGCAGCACGCACCCGCTGGCACAGGCGATCATCGATTATGCCGGGCGAATTGGCGTGGGCGCGCAACCTGCCGAGGGCGCTCGGGTGCTCCCCGGCAAGGGGGTCACCGGCCGCTTCGGCGGCGAGGAGTTCTGGCTCGGCTCGCACCGCTATCTTCTCGAGCGCGGCCAGGAGACACCGGAGGTCAGCGAGCGGGCCGAGGCGCTCGAGCGCGAGGGGCGCACGGTCGTGGTGATCGGCAACAAGACCCACGTCTGCGGGCTGATTGCCGTGGCCGACACGGTCCGACCAGGCGCCCGCGGCGTGATCGAAGCCCTCAGGGAACGCGGGATTGCTCACCTAATTATGTTGACCGGAGACAATCGCGCGACCGGCGAAGCGATCGCGCGCGAGGTAGGCATCGACGAGGTCCACGCCGAACTACTACCCGAGGACAAGGTCGCCGCCGTCGAGACGCTCGTCTCGAAATACGGCACCGTCGCGATGGTTGGGGACGGCGTCAACGATGCCCCGGCGATGGCGCGGGCGAGCTTTGGCATCGCCATGGGTGCCATGGGTAGCGACGCGGCCATCGAGACCGCGGACATCGCGCTTATGACCGACGACCTGGCCAAATTGCCGTGGCTCGTCGGCCATTCCAAGCGGACACTAGCCGTCATCCGCGAGAACATTGTGTTCTCGCTCGGCGTCAAGGCGGTTTTCGTGGTCCTGACCTTCGCCGGCTTCGCCACCCTGTGGGGCGCCATCGCGGCCGACGTCGGTGCCTCGCTCCTGGTCGTCGCCAACGCCTTGAGGCTGCTGCGTGCGAATGAAAGGAAACAGAGGCCGGCTGCCATCGAGCGCGGGCTGGACGCGATGACGGCGGGCAAATTGACTCACGGCCATTGATGCGATCAATGACAACCGCAAAGACATCCAGTTTAGGACGACAAAAATGGCCCTTGCCGTCAAACGGCTTAGCCGGCACCAGACTGGCCAACGTGAGCCCCGCATCGAGGCCTACGGTAAAGTTGCTCGCATCATCAACTTGGCAGCGACCGCGTTACCTTAAGAGCCTGAATCGAGAAACTTGTGCACGGAGGTCGTAATGCTTGCCCGCAAATCGTTCTTGATTCTGGTGGCCGCAGTGGCGCTCTCCGCACCCGTTGGTCAGGTTTTTGGCCATGGAAAGGAACACAATCCAAGCCGTTTTGATTTTGTGAAGGCGAACGACATCCCCTCGGACTATCGAGAGCGGGTCAATCCGCTGGGCATGACCAAGGACAACCTTGTGGCGGGCGAGGAGCTTTACGCGAACAAATGCGCCTCTTGCCATGGTGCCAAAGGTGATGGCGGCGGGGAAGTGGCAGTGGACCTTAAGCCGCCGCCCGCAGTCCTTACCGGCATGTATGATCGTCCAATGGCCGGGATGGGGCAGTCGGGTCCGGGCGTGCACATGGCGCATGGCATGCAGCATCACCATCCCGGTCTATCCCACGCCGAAGCGATGGGTGGCGTCAATATTGATGCCTACAACTTCTGGGCGGTTTCAGAGGGCGGAGAGCCGTTGGGCAGCAGCATGCCCGCATTCGAGGAGATACTGACCGAAACGGAGCGCTGGAAGATCCTCCTATATCTCGCCAATGGCTTCAGGTCCGAGACCGGTGAATAGGACCTTGGGTTACGTCAACACAGACAGACGGCCGAACAGGGTGCGGATACCGTCACCAATCACTATTGCCGCGTGGAGAGCAAAATCTGGCGGAGAAGAAACGGTATGGATGACGAACGGAAAGTGCTGATGGCCTTCGGGATTATCGTTGCCCTTGCCGCGATCCTGATCGCCGCCGCCTTGGTCATGAACGCGATGGTCGGTTGACGGAGTGGAGATGACCGGTTCGAGCGCCACCAAACGTTTCGGTTGCGTCGGTCTGCTGGTGTTGACCGTGGACAGTGCCTGGTCTGGGAGGCAAAGAACTTGAGCGCGCAACAGAAAAGCCAGGAGACCGCCGTGCTGAGGGGAGCACTGAGCACGTGGCAGCTACTGTTCCTCTCATGGCTCATTGCACTCGTTTCAACCCTCAGCGTGCTTTTCATCGGCGAGATAATGGGACAAGAGCCCTGTGTCCTGTGCTGGTATCAGCGCGCGTTCATGTTTCCGCTTGCCGTCATTCTTGGGGTCGCTTGTTATCTCTCTGATCCCGGCGTTTGGCGTTACGCACTACCTGTCGCCAGCTTCGGATGGACGGTCGCGGCCTACCATACTCTGCTTGTCGCCGGCGTGATCCCAAAGGCGATTGAGCCCTGCGGCGCAGGCCCTTCCTGCACCAGCGCCGACATGACGATCCTCGGTGTAGTACCGATTCCCATGCTCTCGATGGGAGCGTTCAGCGCCATCATCATTCTTCTGTGGCTTATCCGAAAAGGATTCAATCCATGAACAGACGCACACCAGTAGCCGTGACGGCTGTTCTTGCTGTCTTGGGCTTCGCGCTTGCCGCTGTTTTCTATGATCGCGGTATCGAGGAGCAGACGTCCACCGCCATACAGTCACTTCAGGACGACGTGCTCGTCCGGCCCTATTCCCCGGTTTTCGGGCCCAAGGATGCCCCGGTGACGATCGTCGAGTTCTTCGACCCCTCATGCGAGGCTTGCCGCGCCTTCCATCCGATCGTCATGCAAATCAGAACTGAATTTCCGAGAACAGTACGCGTGGTGCTGCGCTACACGACCTTCCACAAAGGCTCTGATGAGGCCGTGCGAATCCTGGAGACCGCGCGCCTCCAGGGAGTTTTCGAACCTGTGCTCGAAGGATTGTTGGAGGCCCAACCCAAGTGGGCGACCCATGGAGAACCCAACCTGGGGATAGCCTGGGATGCTGCCGGTGCGGCCGGCCTCGACGTTGAGCGAGCTCGGCGCGAGATGCTGATGCCGGACATCACCGCAATCCTGAACCAGGACATGGCCGATGTTCGAGCAGCAGGAGTGGAAAAGACGCCAACGTTTTTCGTCAATGGCAAACCCTTACCGTCTTTTGGTGCCGAGCAGCTCTATGCGCTCGTTCGTGAAGAGGTAGCGATCGCACGGAAAAACTAAACATGCAGAGGCCAAGTCCCCAGTTGGGGATACCGTTCCAGCGCAAGGACTCTTGAGAAAGAGCAAGAAGAAGCAACATGGTTGATGGGATGAAAACGCCGTTGGGCTCGGGGACTACTATTGCCCTTGCCGCCATAGAAAGCGCTGCCGGGTTGGTCATGAACGCGATGGTCGGTTAGTGGAGCGGAGATGACCGGTTCGAGTGCCATAGACCGTTTTGTTTGCGCAGGGCTACTGGCGTTGGCCACTGTCGTTGCCTGGTCGGGGCCGGTGCGGGCTCAGTCGGCATCCGCCTGGGCCGAGGCCGAGTACACGGCTGTCCGCTTGGTGTCGGCATCGGATACCGTGGGTTCCTCAAAGGAAATCGGCCTTGGCCTGCATTTCCGCATGAAGGACGGCTGGAAAGTGTATTGGCGGTCGGCGGGCGACGCCGGCTACCCGCCCAGATTGGACTGGTCGGGTTCAGACAACATAGACGGTGTGACGATCTCCTGGCCCGCACCGGAGCGGTTTCAGATTCTGGGGTTCAATACGCTCGGCTATCGGGATGAGGTCGTGCTGCCGCTCACGGCGAGGCTGAAGCGCGAGGGAGTCCGGACGGTCGCGAGGGTCGGCGTCGACTACCTGATATGCAAGGAGATCTGCATCCCAATCCAGGAGAATCTCGAACTCACGCTGCCTGCGGGACCGGCGTCTCCGAGCCCGGAAGCGCATCTAATCAGCCGGTTCCAGGCGAAAGTGCCGGGACCGGGTGAAGGCGTCGGACTCACGCTGGAAAGCGCGAGACTGTTCGGCCCGATCGCGTCGAACCCGGACGAGGCGGTGCTGCGTGTCTCGGTCGCCTCCGCCGAGCCTCTGACAAGCCCCGATGTTTTCGTCGAGGGACCGGAAGGGATCGTCTTTTCCGAACCCTCGGTGCAAGTCAAAGGCGGCGGCCGCAAGGCGATCCTCGACGTGCCTATTTCCGGCTTGAGGTTCACGAAACGCGACTTGACGGATTCGCCCCTGACCCTCACCTTCGTCGCGCCTCCGCTCGCGGCCGAGTTCCGTGCCACGCCCTCGGCCGGCGGCATCGACATCCCACCCAGCCTCAGGCGTGCCCTCCAAGGCAGTTCGGAGCAATCCCCGATCTGGACCGTGATCGGCCTGGCCCTCTTGGGCGGCTTGATCCTCAACCTGATGCCCTGCGTGCTCCCCGTCTTGTCCATCAAGTTGCTGGGCGCCGTCGGTCACGGCGGTCGCGACAGCGGGCCGGTACGGCTCAGCTTCCTCGCCTCCGTGGCGGGCATTCAGGCGTCGTTCCTTGTGTTAGCCGGCGCGCTGGTCGGCGTGAAGGCCGCCGGTGCCACGGTCGGTTGGGGAATCCAGTTCCAGTCGCCCTGGTTCCTTGTCGCCATGACCATCCTGGTGACGCTGTTCGCCTGCAATCTCTGGGGTTTCTTCGACGTCCGCCTCCCGCGGTGGGCAATGGACACGAGCGAGAGTATGTCGGCGAAACGGACCGGCCTGACCGGGAACTTCCTGACCGGCGCCTTCGCGACCCTGTTGGCCACGCCCTGTTCGGCGCCTTTCCTCGGCACGGCGGTGGGGTTCGCCCTGGCGCGGGGGCCGGCGGAGATACTCGTGATCTTCTCCGCGCTCGGCGTCGGACTGGCGGCGCCTTATCTGGTCGTCGCGGCGTTCCCTCGGCTCGTCACCAAGCTGCCCAGGCCCGGCCGCTGGATGATCGTTCTGAGACGCGTGCTCGGCTTCGCGCTGGCCGGGACGGGGGTGTGGCTCCTGACCGTTCTCGCCGCCGAGATCGGGTGGGAGACCACGGCGCTGGTGGGCGGAATCACCGCGGCCATCGGCGCGGTTCTCTACCTCCTGTCGCGCGGCTCGCCGAAGCCGAGGGCCGCATTGGCAAGCGTATCGCTTCTCGCGCTCCTGGCCCTGCTGACGCCGCAGTTGTCGATACAGGCCGCGCCGCAGGCAGGGGTTAACGATCCGCAGGAGACGCTAGGCGGCCTGTAGCGTCCGTTCGACGAGAAGGCGATTCCGACCCTGGTCGCGCAAGGCAAGACGGTCTTCGTGGACGTGACCGCGGAATGGTGCATCACCTGCAAGGCGAACAAGAGCTTGGTCCTGTCCGATTCATCGATTGTCGAGCGCCTGAAGGAGAAGAACGTCATCGCCATGCAGGCGGACTGGACGCTGCCCGACGATCGAATAGCGGCCTACCTGGCCCGTTACGAACGATACGGCATCCCCTTTAACGCGGTCTACGGCCCCGGCGCGCCGCGGGGCGTGACGCTTCCCGAAATATTGTCGAAAAGCGGCGTGCTGGCCGCACTGGAGGAGGCGCAGACAAGATAGGAGCTGAATTGCAGGATCGGATGCTGCTCAGCAGCGTACCAAGATCAGAGCCACATCGAGCGACCAGGCGTACATAGCCATGTCCGCTCGCTGGCGAGCGACTTATCAACCCTTTGACTACTGAGGCGGAGTAATGAAATGACGAAACAAAAACTTCACAGGAAAATGCCGAGCGTCAGACCGTTCTTGCTGACCGTCGCCCTTGCCGCCAGCATCGTCGGGACCTCGCATTCCGGGCCGGCTTATGCCGCCGAGATCACCGTTTACAAGTCCCCCTGGTGCGGCTGTTGCTCAAAATGGGCCGATCATCTGCAAGCTAAAGGCCACACCGTTACGACAAAGAACATGGAGAACCTAGATGCGATCAAGAAGCTGGCCGGGGTCCCCGAAGGCTTGCAGTCCTGCCACACGGCGATGGTGGACGGCTACGTCCTTGAGGGACATGTGCCGGCCAAGGACTTCGAACGGCTGCTCGCCGAGCGACCCAAGGCGAAAGGGCTCGCCGTTCCGGGCATGCCCGTCGGATCGCCTGGCATGGAGGGCGGCGCGCCCGAGCGCTTCGACGTGATGCTGTTTGGGACCGATGGTTCGACAAGTGTCTACGCGCGGTACTGACGACGGCGCCCGAGTTGAAGGGGGCGATCCGTCGGACAGTGAGCCGATGAGGCGGAACATCTCCAGGCTGCGAACCGTTCGCTACATCCTCTGGAGCGCAGTTCTTCTCGCCGGACTCGGATTCGGCGGCTATGAGCTGTGGCACCGGACCCGGCCCGCGCCCATGACTGCGGAAAAGGAGATCGGACGGGCCTCCATCAAGAGCGATTTCTCGCTCGTCGATCACACGGGCAAGGCGGTGACGGACGAAGACTTCCGTGGCAAGTGGCTCCTCGTTTTCTTTGGTTACACGTACTGCCCCGACGTCTGTCCGACGACGCTGAACGAGATCGCCGAAGTGATGGAGCGGCTTGGCGAAAAAGCCGTTAATGTGCAACCGCTGTTCATCACCATCGATCCCGAACGGGATAAGCCTGAACAGATGGCCGCGTACGTGGCGGCGTTCGATCCCCGTATCGTTGGGCTGACCGGCACGCCCGAGCAAGTCAAGGCGGCGGCCGGAGCCTTCCGAGTCTACTACGCGAAGGCGACGGATGCGGGGGCCTCGGACGGCTACCTGATGGATCATTCGACCGCCCTATACCTCATGAACCCCGACGGCGAGTTCGAGGCTTTCTTCTCCTTCAACGACGACGTGGGGAAGATCGTCTCGGGCGTTCAACAACGCTTGTGATCCACAAAGACTGAAGGCATGAACATTTGGAGCATCCAGCAATGAAATGTCCTACCTGCGAGATCGATCTTGTCATGACCGAGCGGCAGGGAATCGAGATTGATTACTGCTCGAAATGCCGGGGCGTCTGGCTCGATCGAGGGGAGCTCGACAAGATCATAGAGCGCAGCAACGTGGAACTGCAGAAGGCCGCGCCGGTTCGGCAAGACGGCATTCGGCAGGACTACGGTGACCGCGCCAAGCACGGCCACGGGAAACATGCGTATGGAAAGTCCCAGCGCAGGTCCGTCTTTGGTGAGCTTTTTGAGATCTTCGACTGAGGGTGCGGTGATGGCGCGAATATTCTTTTGCTTTCTTGAAAAGCGCGAAATGCAGTTCCGGCCTTGCCGAGCCGTGCGCTTTTCGGTGAGATCGATCCTCCCGTTTTTGGCGCTCGGCTTGGCGTTGCTGTCTTCCCTCGCTGTTTCGCCGGTTGCGTTGGCGGATGATGGCAGGATCGGCAGCCTTGTCATCGCGAAGCCCTGGGCGCGGGCCTCGATAGGGACGAGCCGCCCGGCCGCTGCCTACCTCACAATCCGCAACGACGGCAAGGAGAGCGATACTTTGCTTGCGGTACGTACTCCTCTCTCCGGCAAGGCCGAAGTACATACCATGACGAACGACAACGGTGTCATGCGCATGGGCCCGGCCGGTCCGGTTGAGATCCCGCCCGGCGGTGAAATTTCACTAGCGCCGGGCGGACTTCACATCATGATGATGAAGCTTCAAATGCCGCTCGTGAAGGGTGAAAGCATCGAGTTCACGCTCGAATTCAAGCGCGCCGGCGAGGTCACTGTCACCGCGCCGATCTACGGGCCTGGCGCGACGCAACCCGAATGAGTTCCCTCCCGCACATGCTTCGTAAATCTGGTTTATTTGCGCTTGCCGCCGTCCTTAGCCTAACAGCGGCGATTGGACTCGGTTGGTGGCAAGTGGATGGGCCGGGCGCGGAGCAGGCGGCTGGCAAGACCGCGGCGATACCATCACCAATCGGGGACATGTCCTTCAGCATGGTCGATCATGAGGGCGCGCCGGTGGGACCAGAGGACCTGCTCGGCCGTCCGAGCATGGTGTTCTTCGGGTTCACCTTCTGCCCGGACGTCTGTCCGACGACCCTGGCCGACATCTCGGGATGGCTCGACGATTTGGGGCCTGATGCCGAACGCCTGAATGTCGTCTTCATCTCGGTCGATCCCGAGCGCGATACGCCGGCGGCGATGGCTGACTACGTCGCCGCCTTCCATCCACAAATCCACGGGTGGACCGGTTCGCCGGAAGACGTGGTGCAAGCAGCGGGCGCGTTCCGGGTGACATACAAGAAGGTGCCGCTAGATGACGGGGGCTACACGATGGATCATACCGCCTCGGTAATGCTGTTCGATGCAACTGGAAAATTCCGGAGCGCGATCGACTATCACGAACCTCGCGAAATCGCCGTACCGAAGATCAGGCTTGCTCTTGGCGATCGCTAGGAGACGGGCTCCAAAGTTGCCGGTCAGCGTGACGTTGATGGCCAAGGGTGTGCCGTGGCTTGTCACCGGAACTGATTGTTATGAACAAAGAACACCACTGGGCCGTAACGCCGATTGCAGGAAGGCCAACTGGATAGCGAGACAGAATTCCGTGTTTAGCCTTCGAGCCCCTGCGATCGTCGTGCCGATAGCATCAGGAGTCGCTGCCTTCATCGCCTTGACAATGGCAGCGGTGACTGCGGCTTCTGCGCACGGCATCTTGAATGATGGCGTCGATCCGTGGACGGCCTGGAATCTGACGCCAGATATCACGATCGGAACGCTTCTTGTCGCGGGTCTCTACTCGGTCGGTCTCTGGCGTCTCAGGCACAAGACGGACCGCATGCGCGTCTGGCGTCATGTGTCCTTCTTCGCCGGGCTCACCGCGATATTCCTGGCCCTCCAGTCGCCCATCGACCCAATTGCGGAGCGGGTGTTCCTGGTCCACCAGGTTCAGCACCTCTTGCTCCGCATGATCGGGCCGATGCTACTGTTCCTCGCCGCACCGCAGGGGGTGCTCATCGCCGGCATGCCGGAAACCGCGCAACGCCGCCTTCTCATCCCCGTGATCACGAACCGACTTGTCGGAGGCCTCTTCGCCTTCCTCTCATACCCGGCGATCGCCACGGCCCTGTTCATCGGCGCGCTCTATTTTTGGCAGATTCCGAGGTACCACGACCTCGCGATCCTCAACGACAGTGTCCATTACCTTATGCACGCATCGATCCTGTTCACGGGTCTGATCTTTTTTTGGCGCGTCTTCGACACGCGCCCCGCACCCCTGGGCACCCGTTACGGCGTGCGCTTGATGATGCTGTGGGTCATGATTCTGTCGAACATCGTGATCGGCTCCTATCTCGCTTTCAAACAACCCGTTCTCTATTCCGCTTACGCGGAGCTCGGCCGATTGTGGGGTCTATCCGCTCTCGGAGACGAGCTTTTGGGCGGCGCATTGATCTGGATCCCAAGCAGCATGATGGGCGTCGTGGCGGTCCTGTTCGTTGTTCACATGTGGGGGCGCCACGAAACCAAGGAGGAACAGCGCCGCAGCATGATGCTGCGCCGGCGAGGATACGGGCACAACGAGCCGCCGATGACGGCAACTGAGTTGATCCAGGGGGCGGCCGGAAAGAACCGGGCCATGGCGCTCGGATTTGCCGTTTTTGTGACCGCCGTATTTACCGCGGCAATTGCTATAGGCGTGATTAACCAGATGATGGGATCCTGAACGATAACACGATGTTTGCCCGGCGAGGGCCGACCCGCCCGGGCGGGAACGATTCGACGAGGAAGAGAACGATGGGAACCGAAAACAGATGAAGAGGAAGTTACTTATGCTCGGTGGCACAGGGTTTGCGGTTTTTGTCGCCGCGGCGGTCGGGATGATGAACTATGGCGCCCGCCATGACGATCCTCCGATAGGTGTGCCGGAGGTTGAGGGTGCCGTCGCACTCGCAGCCGTCTCCCCCGCCTCGCCTCCGACGCCTCTCGGTACGAATTGGGAGCCTATCGCTCGTGAGGAACCTGTACCGCGGGAAAAGGTCGTCACGCTCGGAAAGGGCGATACGCTCATTGAGGTGCTTCTGCGGGCCGGCCTGTCTCAGCGGGAAGCGTATGCGGCGAGCGAATCCCTGCAAAAGGCCTACGATCCCAGAGACTTGAAGGCAGGCCAGGCGCTCAGCCTTTTCATTGGCGAGCATGACGCCAGCGAGAACGGGCCCTCTCTAAAGCGACTCGAACTCGTTCCGGAGACCGATCGCTTAGTTTCGATCGAGCATCTGACGGCGGAGGTTTTCGCGACGCGCATCTCGACTATTCCGCATACGCGCGAGCTTACGTCGAGAGCAGGCACTATACGATCGAGCTTGTACGAAGCGGCCCGGGCCGCCGAGGTCCCAACTGCTGTTCTGATCCAGACCTATGGAACATTGAGCTACGGGCTCGACTTCCAGCGTGATATCCGAGACGGCGACACATTTCGGCTCGCTTTCGAGATCTTCGAAGACGGGTTGGGGCAGGGGCGGCATCCAGGCGATCTTATGTATGCCGCCATCGGCTCTTCCGGGCGAAATCTTCGCATTCTGCGTTACACGACGGCCGACGGATATACCGGATTCTTCGATGACAAAGGGGCGAGCATCGAGACCAGCCTGATGAAGACGCCGATCAATGGCGGGCGGCTCTCCTCGCTGTTCGGGAAGCGCGACCATCCTGTCCTTGGTTATACCCGCATGCATCGGGGCCTCGACTATACCGCGCGGCGCGGGACCCCGGTACTCGCCGCCGGCGATGGCGTAGTCGTCCGCCGAGGCCGCAACGGCAGCTTCGGGAAGTATGTCGAGATCAGGCATGACACGACCTACACCACGGCCTACGCCCATCTCAGCCGTTATGCCGAAGGGCTTGAGCCAGGTACCCGGGTCCGGCAAGGCGATGTGATCGGCTATATCGGCGCGACAGGCCTCGCCACGGGTCCGAACCTTCATTACGAAGTCCTGCAGAAGGGCGAACAGGTCGACCCGATGAAGTTGGATTTACCTCCCCGACGAATCCTTCGAGGTGACGAGTTTGTGCGCTTCGAGCAGGCGAAGGCTGAGCTTCGGGCGATCCTGGCGCGCGCATCATCTGGTGAACGGAACCGTTGGACCGCGATGACCCGACCGCCCGCAGCCGCGAGCACTGGAAGCTACTAAAGCCGCGGTGAGCCGAGGAGATTGCCTATGGAACAGGATGATGGAGGAGCGCGCGCCCACCACGCGGAATGGGTCGGACCGCGCAGCAGCCATCGGTCTGGCGATAACGGTAATCCTTGCGGCCCCAGTGCCTGGGCGCTGATAGAGAAGGCTTTCCTTTGAGGGGCATGAGAGAGGCTGAGCTATGACGTTTCTTGCCGCGCGATCTTCCAGGCCTCGGCTTTTCGGGCTTGCGTTTTTCGCCAGCTTTCTCATCGTCGGCCTCGATCAGGCCTCGAAGTGGTTCATGGCCGCCGTCGTGATGGACCCGCCGCGTGTCATTCCGGTCACGCCGTTCTTCAACTTGGTGCTGGGGTTTAATCGTGGCGTCAGCTTCGGGCTTCTGGGCGACCTCGGACCCTGGGGTCCAGTGGCTTTGTCAGTGATGACGCTTGCCATCATCGCGTTTCTCTTACTCTGGCTCTGGAGAACTCAGGATATTTTGGAGGCATCGGCGCTTGGTCTCATTATCGGCGGTGCGGGCGGAAACCTCATCGACCGGCTGCGTGACGGGGCTGTCACCGATTTTCTCGACTTCTACGTTGGTCAATATCATTGGCCGGCATTCAATCTTGCGGATGTCGCGATTTCACTAGGCGTCGGATTGATCTTGATCGGTTCATTCTTGAGTTCTAAACAAGCCAAGAAAATCTAAGCCGTGAAGAGGGACGTCCCGTACCCGTGGCCATCAAACGCTGCCCGCTACCCATGTTGGACCATGGTACTGTCCCTATTTCCGGGGCCAAGTCATCAACAGATTACGGGGCTTTGATCTTGAGGCTGGAATTGTGGTCAAAAACGTCCGTGACTTAGTTTAGCGGGCAGGTTCAAATCAGCCCGTAACCAACAACATCACCTCGAGATGGTGATCTCGCACGAAATCGACTCTGAGATAGCAACCGATCATCCCAAAAGCGAATAGCCTCTGGTCTTATGGACAGATCGCCAGTGGCGATCACACGGGCGCGACGTGATCCTCGTGCAGGCACTCGGCGTGGTCGGCGAGTACCTCGATGACTCGGCACTCTGCGATGCGTTCCCCTTTGCACTGCTCGATCATCCGCTCGAGCTCGAGTTTCAGAGAATTTAGCCGGACGATTCGGCTCTCGACAGCTTGGAGCTGCGCGCGTGCGATCCGGTCGGCCGCCTCGCAGGGCCGATCGGGCTCGTCCGCGAGGCTCAGGAACTCCCGGATCGCATCCAGCGCAAACCCAAGCTCCCGACCGTGCCGGATGAAGGCCAGCCGCGCCACGTGGCTTGGTCCATACCGCCTCTGGTTGCCGGCCGTGCGAAGCGGCTGGGGCATCAGGCCGATCTCTTCGTAGTATCGGATCGTCTGCACCTTGCAGCCGGTTTCGCGCGCCAAGCGCCCGATTGTAAAGTCGTCGTTAATCATCGAAGTTTTCCCTTGAACCTCTAGTCGCTGTAGCTCCTAACTTATGAATAGCACGATTACCTGGCTGGTTCCAGGCAGAGACATCTCTTGATCCTCTGCTGCGAGCCAAGGGGTCGCACGCCGGCTCATTGAGCCATGCCCTTGCCAAGAGGATCGAGATTCCATGTCTCAGAAAGCCGTAAAACGATACGATCACTCGCATCCGCCCAAGCAGCCTGACGCTAGTCAGGGAAGCCGCGCAGGTGGCGCCCGATGTGCTTGAAAGATGATCCGGATAACATCCGAATTACGAACAACATCGGTAGAACGCTCAGAACAGAAGGAGGACACGCAGACGAAGATATCGGTGATCCGGATCAACGTTTTCTAGCTCACGTTTGTCGAGATATCTGACCGACTTCGCGTGAGGCTTACGCTATGACCGAGCCGATAAAATCAAACATACTGATCTCGCCCGATAGCAGCGCCGTCTTGATCGTTGATTGCCAGGCTGGTCTTGAGCCGGATCTCGTCTCGGCCGCCGACGGTGCCCTGTGGACCGTAATCGAATCCGTTCTTGAACATGCCACTGCGCTTACGGTGCCCGTCATCTCGACGATCTACGCCAGGGACGGCGTCGCATCGCCCGAGCCTCTGCCGCCGATCGCCCACCTAGACAATATTACCCGAACTCGCCTTAACCCGTGGGAGGACGGCGATGTTCGCTCGAAAATATCGGCGGCCCGAAGAGACAGGATTGTGATCGTGGGCAATTGTGCCGAAGGCGGTGTGTCATTCGCATCTCTTGGCGCTCTGGAAATCGGCTACCAGCCCTATGTTGTTGTTGATGCGATACAGTCGGCTTCGGCGCTCGATGCATCAACTGCTCTTACGCGGATGACACAAGCAGGCATCATCCCTGTCACAAGCAGACAGCTCATACTTGAATGGGGACGCTAGCCGCGCCTGATTCTGGGCGCCCGTCCGGCCTTACGGCCGGCCGCCGGGCTGTCGTAAACCGAGCCCGCTGACGCGGTCTCGGCCCTTCGGGCTTCCATCCCTGGCGCGAGCCCGAAGCTGCCGCTTCGGGATACGGACGCCGGCCCAACGGCCGGCGACGTTGTTAGTGGCCTTTCCCGGTGCGGGGGGCGGCCGGACACTCCCTTGTAGCCCCGCCGGGGCGGTTCGCAACCGCCTTGGCTTTGAGTCCATCCAAGTTCGTCTCATTCGTCCTACCAAGACAGTTGCGTCCCGCCTGACCCGGCGGGGCTCCCGGTCGCTTACCGCCCGCCCCCCTTCCGGGGAAAGGCGCGCGCGAGGGACCAGAGGGAGCCGCGACGATGGAGCCAAGAACCGCAGACGCAGCGACAGGCGGAAAACGCGGGCGCAAAGGAAAGCGCCGCGCCAAGGGCGCGGAGAAGCCCAGCCTCTATGACGAGGTGACGGCCCGTGTCATCGCCGAGCTTGAGGCAGGCCGCGCGCCGTGGGTGCAGCCTTGGGGCACGCCCGAGGCGAAGGCCGGACTAGGCCTGCCCAAGAACGCGCTCACCGGGCGGACCTATTCGGGCGTCAACATCCTGATTCTGTGGCACCACGTGGTGCGCGCGGGTTTCGCCACGCAGACATGGCTGACCTACCGCCAAGCCCACGAGATGGGCGGACATGTCATGAAGGGCGAGCGCGGCGTCACCGCCTGCCACGCCGACACCTTCATTCCGAAGGCCGAGCGCGAGCGCGCCGCGAAGGATGGCGACGAGCCGGGGCGCGTGCCGTTCCTCAAACGCTTCACCCTGTTCAATGTCGAGCAGTGCGAGGGCCTGCCCGAAGACGCGTACAAGGGCGCGGCGCCCTTGCCAGAAGCCGAGATCATTCTGCACGCCGAACGCCTCATCGAGGCGACCGGTGCGGACTTCCGCGTCGGCGGCACCAAAGCGTTTTACGTGCCTTCCGAAGACTTCATCCGCGTGCCGCCGCAGCCCGCCTTCTTCGAGCAGATCAACTACTACCGCACCTGCTTTCACGAGCTTGGCCACTGGACCGGCCACAAGGAACGGCTCGCCCGCGACCTGTCC
>CAZVLI010000010.1:5415-15884 GCA_964627965.1 uncultured Rhodospirillales bacterium | reverse complement strand
CGTCCAACGCACGCCTGCGCGTCGGGCTCACGTGGTCTGGCAACCCGTCACCGTGGGACCGGTCATGTCCATTCGAGAAGCTGCTGCCGCTCTTGGCGGTGCCGGATGTCGACTTCTACAGCCTGCAACGCGGTGAGCCGGCCGGCGATATCGCGCGGTGCGGTGCCTCGGCGCTGGTCACCGACCTCACGCCGCAGTTGTCCGACTTCGCCGACGATGCCGCCGTGATCGAGCAACTCGATATGGTGATCACCATCGACACCGCTGTCGCGCATCTGGCCGGCGCGATGGGCAAGCCGGTTTGGATCCTGATGACCTATGTGTCCGACTGGCGCTTTCCGTTCGGGCACGAGACCTGCGACTGGTACCCGTCGCTGCGGCTGTTCCGCCAGCCGTCGCCGGGTGAATGGCGGCCCGTGATCGACGATGCGGCGGCGGCGCTGGCGACCTAGCTCTTGGCGGCTGCCTGTCGGCGCAACGTGTCCAGGTCGTAGCCGGCGACGCGCTTGTAGGCGTTCTGCAGTTCGGCCAGTTCGTCGCGGCCGATGACGTCGTCGATGTTGTCGAACGGGCGGTCGCCGGTGCGTTCGTAGATTTCCTTCAGGATGATGTCCGGCGGGGCCACGCGGTTGGTCAGCACCACCTTCGATGTCGCCGCCAGGCGCTCTTCCTCGTAGGCCTTGAGCGCGGCCGGCCAGTCGTCGCTGCGCGCCAGCAACCCCGCCAGGCAGTCGGCGTCGAGGATCGCCTGGCCCGCGCCGTTGGAGCCGCGCGGCACCATCGGGTGCGCGGCGTCGCCCATCAGGGTCACGCGGCTCGCCGTCCACCACGGCAGCGGGTCCTGGTCGACCATCGGAAACTCCAGCACCACCTCGGCCTCGCGGATCAGCGTCGGCACGTCGAGCCAGTCGAAATGCCAGTCGGCGAAAGCGGGCAGGAAATCGTCGAGCCGGCCGTCCCGCGTCCAGTCGCGGTCGGTCGGCGGCTGGGGCGTCTCGATCTCGGCGACCCAGTTCACGAGCTGACGGCCATCCGCATCGGCGGGACGGATCGGGTAGATCACCATCTTGCCGGTCTTCAGCCAGCCGGCACGGATCATGGTGCGGCCGTTCAGGATCGGTCGGTGCCGGGTGACGCCGCGCCACATGTTGTAGCCAGTGTACTTCGGCGCGCCCTCGCGCGGGTGCAGTTGCTTGCGCACCAGGGAATGTATGCCGTCGCAGGCGACGACGATGGCCGCGCGTGCTGACGGCAGGGCTTCGCCGGACGACTCGCGCACCAAGTGGAGGTCGACGCGGTCGGCGCCGCATTCGACGCCACGGCAGGCCGCGTCGGTAACCACACGGTCGGCGCCGATGCGCGCGACAACGGCGTCCAGCAGCGCGGCCTGGAGGTCGCCGCGGTGGATCGAGATCTGCGGCGTGGCGTAGCCGCCGCTCTGGCCCAGCGGTTCGCTGTAGATCAGTTGGCCGAAGCGGTTGAAGAAGGCGCTGTCGGTCGGCGTCACCGCGACGCCGGTCAGCGCGTCCGACAGGCCCAGCTGGTCCAGGATTGCCGAGGCATGCGGCAGCACGTTGATGCCGACGCCGAGCGCGCCGATCTCGGCGCTACGCTCGTAGACGGTGCAGGCGATGCCCCGTTCGTGCAGCGCCAGCGCGAAGGTCAGCCCGGCAATGCCGCCACCGACGATCGCTACCTCGCGGTCGGCCGATACGCTTGCTCCCATCCGGTGAGCCTAGCCGGCGGCGCATGGCTGGGTCGAGCCGGGTGGCGGTGATCGACGCCCGGATACGCGCTACAATACCGCCACGTCGAAACAAGGAGACTTGCGCGATGACCGTCAGTGTGTGGCCTGTCACCGATGCGTTCGCGGCCGAGATCGGCGATGTCGATCTGGGCAACCTGTCCGACGAGGATTTCGCGGCGATCGACGAAGCCTTCGCCAGCTACGCGGTGCTGGTGTTCCCGGACCAGCAGCTGAGCCAGGATGCGCACGTCGCCTTCGCCAAGCGGTTCGGGCCGATCGACAAGTCGATGATCACGCAGATGGACGGCACCAAGGCGCGCGTGCCGGTGGAAATCGCCGACGTTTCCAATCTCACCCACGACGGCAAGATCCAGGGCCTCGATGATCGACTGCGGCAGTTCCAGCTCGGCAACCGGCTGTGGCACACGGACAGCGCCTTCAAGCATGTGCCGGCGAAGGCATCGCTGCTGTACCAGAAGTCGATCCCGCCAGTCGGCGGTCAGACCGAGTTCGCCGACATGCGTGCGGCGTGGGACGCGCTGCCGGACGAGATGAAGGCCAAGGTCGACGGCCTGATCGCCGAGCACGCCATCGCCTTCTCACGCGCCAAGCTCGGCTTCGAGATGTCGGAGAACGAGAACAAGCAGCTGCCGGTGGTGAAGCAGGTGATGGTGCGGACCCATCCGGCCACCGGTCGGCGCAATCTCTATCTCGCCGCGCACGCCGGGCGGATCGTCGGCATGGGCGATGTCGAGGGCACCGCGCTGCTGGAAGAACTGATGGCGTTCGCCACGCAGCGCCAATTCGTCTACTCGCACCGCTGGCGGGTCAACGATCTGGTGATGTGGGACAACCGCTGCACCATGCATCGCGGCCGGCCGTTCGACGACCAGCGATGGGCCCGCGACGCGCAGCGTGCCACCGTCGAGGACGTGGCCAACACACTGGAGCAGGAAGGCGTGGTGGTCGAGGCGGCGGAGTAGCGCGCCTAGCCGCGCTCGACGCGTCGGCGCAGCTCCAGGATCGCGATCCAGGTGGGGCCCGTCGGCGGCTTCACCTGCCAGTATTCCCAGCCGTCCAGATTGGCGCGCTTGCCGTTCTTGGTGGTGGCGACGCCGCCGGCGGCGCCGGACGGGCTGTTGAAGGTCTGGCCCTCGACCAGCCACTGGCCGTCGCGGATCTCGCCGGTGTGCACGCGGCCGTTGTATTCCATGCGCAGTTCGGTGCCGTGCGGGAGGGTCACGCCCTTGGCCGACCAGGCCCGGCCGAGGGGCTCACCGGCGGCGACGTCGGTGGGCAACGAGATGCCGAGAAGGCGGCGCAGCACGTCGTTGGCGGATTCGTCGAAGCCGGCGCGTTCGAGCTCGATACGCTTGTGAACGTCAAAATCGATCTCGATAGTCCGGAATTCTGCCATAGCTCACCGCTCTCCCTTTTCGGCGAGCTATATTTCATGGATTCCATCGAATCAATGAAAAACCGGCAAAAAATGCCACCGCGAGACTCGCGCGGTGTTTCGCCGTGCTATCGGCGCAGTCGGTACATCACGATCCGGTCGTTGCCCGAGTCGGACAGCCACACCGTGTCGCCCCGGGTTTCCACGCCTTCCGGCGTGGTGAACTCGCCGGGACCCTTCGCCGGGCGACCGGAACCGAGCACCAGCAGCAACGTGCCGTCGGCGCCGATGACCTTCACCTGGTGACTGTTCTTGTCGGCGGCGATCAGCGTGCCATCCGGCAGCACGTCCTGGTAGCGCACGCCATTGAAGTCATACGGGGCGCCGGCCAGCTCGCGCTTGATGCGCAGTGATGGCGACAGCAGCAGCATGCGGTCGTTGCCGGCATCCGCCAGCCAGATGTCGCCCGCCGGGGTGAGCTCCAGGTCATGCGGCGAGGACAGCCCGTCGAGCTCGGCCACGACCTCGCCATCCTCGTAGACGACGACGTTGCCCGACCAGGCGCCTGCCACGTAGATGCGGCCGTTCGGGTGAACGAGCACGCCTTCCGGCCCGCGGATGCGGTCCTTCAACTCGCCGACCAGCTTGGCGGCGGTGCCGGTCATCTCGTAGATGGTCACGCGGTTGTTGTGGGTATCGGCGACGTAGACGCGGTCGTCGGCGTCGAAATCGACATCGTGGGTGCCGGACTGATGATCGGCGCCGAAGCTGCCGACCAGCGCCAGGCTCTCCGGATCTAGGATCACCACCCTGTTGTTGCCGACGTCGGAGACGAAGAGATGGCGGCCGTCGGGCGACAGTTTCAGGTCGTGCGGGTTCTCCAGCTCGACGTCGCTGGCGGCGACGAAATCGAGCGCCAGGTCGGCGGCTCTCGCCGCCATCGGGGACAGCAGCAACAGGCAGGCGAGGCACAGGCGCAGGCTCATCGACACACTCTCCTCCGGCAAAAGGGGGTTAACACAACCTGAGACCGTAAACGGTGACTTAAGCTTTCCCGATCACATTGCCGTAAGTCGCGTCATCGGCTTCTGGAGAGTCGGTGCCGGCGGCGCCAGGACAAGGCGGCGGGACCCCCCTCGACGTGCACAGCCTACTCGAAGAACAGCTCAAGCTCGCCGCGCGCGATACGTCGGACGGCGCGGTGGACTACGCCAAGTTGCTGGAGATGGTCAGCGCCGCCTACGAGGAGGCTGACCTCGACCGCACGCGCAAGCAGCGCGCGCTCGGGCTGGTCTCCGACGAGCTGTCGACCCTGGGCCAGCGCATGCGGGACGACGCCGTCGCCAAGCTGCGAGACAGCGAGGCGCAGTTTCGCGCCATCGCCAACAACTCGCCGACCAAGATCCACATCAAGGACACCAAGGGCCGGTATCTCCTGGTGAACAAGGTCGCCGAACAGTTGTTCGGCGTGACGGATGCGGATGCGCGCGGCAAGACGGCGCGCGACCTGTTCCCGACCGACCTCGCCGACGAGTTCGAAGACCATGATCGCCAGGTGCTGGAGAGCGGCCGCGTGATCGAGCAGGAAGAGTACTGGGAGCTGCCCGACGGCACGCACACCTTCCTGACCTTCAAGTTTCCGATCTTCGACGACGCCGGCAAGCTGCTGGCGCTAGGCGCGATCGGCACCGACATCACCGACCGCAAACGGTCCGAGCAGGAGCTGCGGATCTCGAAGGAGCAGGCCGAACTCGCGAACCGCTCGAAGTCGGAGTTCCTGGCGAACATGAGCCACGAGCTGCGCACGCCGCTGAACGCGATCATCGGGTTTTCGGAGATGATCCTGAACCGGCTGCACGGGCCCGTGGGCGACGCCAAGTACCTGGAGTATGCCGAGGACATCAACCGGTCCGGCGTCCACCTGCTCGAACTGATCAGCGACATCCTCGACTTGTCGAAGGTGGAGGCCGGCAAGGTGGAGCTGGCCGAGGAACCGCTGGACGTCGTCGCGGCGGTCGAAGGCTGCCTGACGCTGGTGCGGGAGCGCGCCTTCCAGGGGAGCGTTGAACTGACGCGTGACTTCGCCGACGACCTGCCGCGGCTGTTTGCCGACAAGCGTCGGCTGAAGCAGATACTGATCAACCTGCTGTCGAACGCCATCAAGTTCACGCCGGCCGGCGGCAAGGTCTCGGCCAAGGTGTGGGCGCGGCCGGAGACCGGGTTCGTTTTCCACATTTCCGACACCGGCATCGGCATCGCGCTGAAAGACATTCCGACCGCGCTGGCGCCGTTCCGCCAGGTCGACGGCCCGCTCGACCGGCGTTACGAAGGCACCGGGTTGGGGCTGCCTCTGACCAAGTCGCTGATCGAAATGCACGGCGGCTCGCTCGACCTGCAGAGCACGGTCGGTCTCGGTACCACGGTGGTGGTCCGGTTCCCGGCCGAGCGCATGGTCGCCGACGAGCCCGTCTCCGACGCCGCACGGCATACCGCGTAGACCGACATTGCTCTAGGCTCGCTTGCGAGGCGACCGCGCAGGACAAGCGCGGCGCGGAGGAACGCGAGCGTGCTCGGATCCAAGTCCGGCAAGGTGACAGTTTGCGCGTGGCGTCGGCCGCGCCCGTTGCGCGCGCGCTAGATGCTGAGCTTCACCGGCCGGCAATGGCTGATCCTGTTCACGGTGCAGTTCTCCACCGTGCTGTTCGGCGTCACCATCACGTCGGTCGGCGTGATCCTGCCGCAGCTCAAGGGCGCGCTGTCGGCGACGCAGGACCAGGTGTCCTGGATCCTCACCTTCAACCTGGTGACGACGGCGGTGGTCACGCCGTTGACCGGCTGGCTCGCGGCCAAGCTCGGCTGGCGCACGCTGATGCTGTGCTCGGTGATCGGCTTCACCGCGTCGTCGGTTCTGTGCGGCGCGGCGACCTCGCTGGAGATGCTGCTGCTGTTCCGGGTGATCCAGGGCGGCATGGGGGCGCCGATCTTCCCGATGGGCCAGGCGATGCTGCTGGCCAGCTTCAAGCGCGAGCATCACGCGCTGATCATCATGATGTGGGGCATCGGCGGGGTGATGGGGCCGATCCTGGGCCCGACCTTCGGCGGCCTGGTGGCGGAGTGGCTGAACTGGCGCTGGGCCTTCTTCCTGATCCTGCCGCTGGGTGCGGGCAGCGCGCTGCTGGTGTTCCTGGCGTTGCGCGACCAGGAGAAGGGGACGGCGCAGCGGTTCGACGGCCTGGGCTACCTGTTCCTCGCCATCGCGATCGCCGCGGCGCAGCTGATGTTCGACCGCGGCCAGCGCAACGACTGGTTCGACTCGGCGGAGATCGTGGTCGAGGCGGTGCTGGCGGTAACCTGCCTCTATCTCTTCGTCACCCACTCGCTGACCGCGAAGGCGCCGCTGTTCTCGCCGGCATTGTTCACCGACCGCAACTTCGTGCTCGGCGTCGGCTTCGCCACCATCATGGGCATGCTGCAGTACACGCCGATGGTGCTGTTCCCGCCGCTGCTACAGGATTTGCGCGGCTATCCGGATGCCATCGTCGGCTACCTGATCGCGACGCGGGGCGTCGGCAACTTCCTGTCGTTCTTCGTGGTGGTGCAGTGTACGCGCTTCAGTCCGCGCCTGACGCTGGGCGCCGGACTGGCGATCCAGGCCGCGGCGTCGTTGTGGATGGGCGGGCTGGACATCAACCTCACGACGTTCGACGTGCTGGCGACCAACCTGATCCACGGTTTCGGCTTCGGCCTGGCCTACACGCCGATGGCGGTGCTGACCTTCTGCACGCTGCAACCGAACCTGCTGACGCAAGGCAACGCGGTGTTCTCGCTGCTCCGCATGCTGGGGAGCTCGATCTTCATCTCGCTGACGCTGCTGGTCTTCGTGCACACGCAAGCGACTGCGAGCAGCAGCCTGGGCAGCTTCGTGTCGATCTTCTATCCGGCGGCGATGCTCGACTGGGCGGCGCAATACGGCGCGCCCGGCTCGACCGCCGTGCATCTTCAGTTCGCTGCGGAGGTGCGGCGGCAGGCGGCGATGATCGGCTACATCAACGCCTTCCACCTGCTGACCTTGATGGCGGCGGTGGCGGTGCCGTTCGCGTTCCTGTTCACCGGGCCGCGACCCGAGCCGGCGGCGGCGCCGGCGGAGTAGGGCTCAGCCCTGACGCGCGGCGGCCATGTCCTGGCGCTCCAGCACCCACGACACGGCCAGGCCGGCGAGCAGTCCCCAGAAGGCGGCGCCGATATTCGCGACCTTTATGTCGGAGACGGTGACCAGGAAGGTGACCAGCGCGCCGAGCGTGCAGTGACGCTGGAACGCGCCCTGGAAAGCGAGCTGCAGCGGCCGCAGCATGGCCAGGCCGGCGATGGTGGCGATGAAGGCGCCCGGCGCGGCCAGCAGCAGGCGGGTGAAGACCGGGGCGCAAGCGCCGAAGGCCATGCCGAGCAGGGCGACCAGCACCCCGCCGGCATACTGTGTCTCGCGATTGCGTCCCTGGGTGAGGATCGCGTTCACCGGACCGGTCAGGCAGGTGGAAACCGCGCCAACGGCCGCGGAGAGGATCGAGCCGACCCCGCAGGCCGCCGCGGCGGCGCTCACCGGCGGTTTGTGCCCGCCTGTGAGGAGCACGGCGGTGCCCTGGCCGTTCTGGACCACCAGCACGGTGATCGCCAGCGGCACCACGAGTTCGACCATGGCCTCCCAGGTGAAGGTCGGCGTGAGCAACAGCGGACGCACGATCGGGTCGAGCGGCCGGTCGCCGACGGCGCCGAACTCGCCCAGCGCCACCGCAACGACGGCGCCGACGGCCAGCGTCGCCAGCATCGGCGGCAGCTTGCGGGCCGCGGCGGGAAAGGCGCTGATGCCGAGGAACACGACGACCATGGGCAGGGCAATGGCGACCTGCTGGTCGACCGCGGTCACCAGGCCGAGCCCGAAGCGCAGGAACACGCCGGCGACCATGCCCATCACGATGGGCATCGGGATCAGCGCCATCACCTTGCGTACCAGGCCGGAGACGCCCAGCACCAGCATCAGCACGCCGGTCGCGTAGTAGGCGCCGAGAACCGCCGAGAATGGCATGTGGTCCAGCGCCGGGCCGAGCAGCACCGCGCCGGGGATCGACCAGAAGAACACCAGCGGCTGGCGGTAGTGCAGGCAGAAGGGGATGGTGATGAGGCCGTTCAGGAAGAACGATCCGAACAGCCAGCTGGCGATCTCGGCTTCCGACAGACCGCCCTCGATGCCGACCTTGAGGATAATGGCCACCGGCCCCGTCGACGCGAACAGAAAGCCGACGACGGCATTGACCGCGTTCTCGGCGCTGAGGTCGCGCAGGATGCGTGGCGGGCTCGGCCAGCCGCGGCCGGCAGGGGCGGTTGCGGTCATCCTTAGCGTGTTCGGTCCAGAAAGCTGCCGATCAGCCGGCCGATGACACCGCCTTCGTCCGCCCGCTGTCGCAAGGCCTTCCGATCGCGCAACAGGTCCAGGCGGGCCTGCATCTCGGTCCGGTCCGGAGACGCATAGGCCATGGTCCAATCCGGGAAGTCCCGGGCCGACGTCTCGTAGGTGACGATCCGGGTCACGTCTCGATGGCGTGGGTCAGCCTCGATACGCTGCATCGTCGCTTCCACCACGTCGGCCGGCCCCTCCAGCGCCTGGATGAAGCTGCCGTCGCAGTAGACCAGCAGGCCCGTGATGCCGACCGCCGCGTTGTTGCGGCGCGACTGTTCCAGTATCGCGGCAACGTCGGGCTCGCGCATCAGCCCATCGCTGGACGACGTGTAGAGGATGTGGAGCAGGGTCTCGGCGTCCGACATCTGTCTGGCCGCAGGTGGCCTCGCTACAGCACGCGACGCAGGACGTGCCGGCGGTTCTTGGTGTGCGGGCGGACCTGGTCCGGCCAGCGGCCGTCCTCGACCGCGTCGGCCCACGCCTGGGTCAGCAACACGTCCGGGCTCTCGATCTCGTAGTAGGCGTCGTAGGTCGGCCAGCCCTCGCCGGTGAGCGGGCGCTGCTCACCGCCGATGTTCACCGCCGCCGGTTCGGTCTTCAGCCGGGTCACCGCCACCACGCCGGGCACTTTCAGCAGGTTCGGCACATGCTCGGTGTCATACACCTCGTTGAACAGCGCCTCCTTCTCGGGGTCGACATCCATGCTGGCGATGAACAGGTAGCGGGTCTTCAGCGGCATCGGCGCCCTCCACATTGATTTGCCCACATCCTAGGCGGAACCGGGGAGCTCGCGATACCATCGCGGCGGTCTGGGAGGACATGACGGCCATGCATTGTGAGCCGATTTCCGGGGCGCTCGGCGCCGAAGTCACCGGCGTCGACGTCAAGGCACTCGATGCCGACGGTATCGCCGATCTACGCGCGGCGCTCGCCGCCTACGGCGTGCTGGCGATCCGCGACCAGGAGCTGACGCCGGCGCAGCAGAAGGAGTTTTGCCAGCGTCTGGGCGACCTGTTGCCGGTGTCGTTCGTGCAGACGCTGGAGGGCCATCCGGAGATCATTCCCGTGGTGAAGGAAGCCGGGGAGCGGACCTCGGAGGTGTTCGGCGGAACCTGGCATTCGGATTTCAGCTTCCTGCCGGTGCCGCCGCTGGCATCGTGCCTGTATGCCCGCGAGATTCCGCCGCATGGCGGCGACACCGCCTTCGCGTCGATGACGCGCGCGTTCGAGGCGCTCTCGGACGGGATGAAGCGCTTCCTGCGCGCCAATCCGGTGATCCATTCCGGCAAGCGCAGCTACGGCACCCAGGGGCGCTTCGCCAGCGACCAGCTCAACTCGATCGGCGTGGAGGTCAGTGCCGACGGCGATGCCGAGGTGGCGCACCCGGCCGTCGTCGCGATCGATGGCAGCAACCGGCCGGCGCTGTTCGTGAACGGCGTGTATTCGATCCGGTTCGCCGACATGACCGAAGCGGAGAGCCAGCCGCTGCTTGACTACCTGTGCGCCCAGGCGCAGCGACTGGAGAACACCTGCCGACTGCAGTGGGCGAAGGGCACGCTGGCCCTGTGGGACAATCGTGCGGTTATGCACTATGCAATCAATGACTATGATGGGCAGCGGCGGGAAATGCACCGGGTCACGATCTGTGGCGCGCCGTTGGCCCCGGGATAGCCAAAGTTAACGCTCGACAGGCGCGGAGAAGGTTAATAGTCCGGTCGACGGGTAACGGACTTCTAACGACTGCGCCCCGATAGTGGGCGAGGGTAGGAACGCCATCGTGGCCGGATGGTGCAAGCTAACGGTAGGCCCCTGATGGCTTTCTTCTCGAACGCCCCTAATGGCGTCGATACGGATGACGAGTGGGATCGCGCGAT
>CAZVLI010000010.1:0-5405 GCA_964627965.1 uncultured Rhodospirillales bacterium | reverse complement strand
CGCGTCTATGTCGATCCCAAGATCTTCGACTATGTCGTCAATATCGTGAACGCGCTGCTGCTCGGCGTGATCGTCGGCGGGCAGGTGCCGAGCGCGCTGATCTGGACGTGGACCGGGCTGGTGGTGGTGGGAGCGCTCTACCCGCTGCGGACCTGGTGGCGCAGCCGTCTGCCCGACTTCAGGCTATCCGGCAGCGTCCGGAGCATACGACGCGCGATCATCCAGGCCGGCATCGCGGGCGTCATTTGGGCTGCGGCGGCGCCGATCTTCGCCTTCTACCTGGAGCCGCAAACCGAGCTCTTTCTCTACATCGTGCTGTCCGGCATGGTCGCCGGCGGCGCGGTCATGCTGTCATCGATCCCGCCGGCCGCCATCGCCTTCTCCGCGTCCATCGCGACCGTCGTTCTGGTCTTCCTGCTCCGGCACGCGGACGAGACCTTCGGTGCGCTCGGCGTCATGCTGGTGCTGTTCTTCATTGTCACCACCTTTGCGTCGCGTTCGGTGTTCTGGGCCGCCGTCGGGGCACTGAAGGGACAGGCGCGCGAGACGCAGCGCCGGCAACTGGCGCAGCATCGGTTCCGCGACTTCGCCGCCGCCGCCTCGGACTGGTTCTGGGAGAGCGACACGTCGCACCGGTTGACCGAGGTGACCGGCATTCACGACGGCGGTGCCGGGCGCGACAACGGGCGCTTTGCCGGGCTCAGCCTTCACGACCTGCGGGCGATCGATCCCGGCGAGGCTGAGTCGCTGCGCGTCGCGGTCGCCGCCGGCGAGCGGCTGCAGGATCGCTACTGCATGTTCCACGACAGGGAAGGCGAGCGGTACGAGGTTTCGGTGAATGCGCTGCCGCTGCGTGACGCGGCGGGCAACTTCCAGGGCTATCGCGGCACATTCGCGGACATCAGCGACATCGTCGCCGCGCGTCGCCAGATTGCCGATGCCGAAGCGACGCTCCGCGATGCCATCGACGCGCTCGACGACGGGTTGATCGTCTATGACGCCAAGGACCGGGTCGTTGCCTACAACGCGAAACACAGCGCGCTGTTCCCGTCGCTCGACGGGGTGCTCCGGCCCGGGCTGACGTACGAGGAGATCGTCAGCAAGCAGATCTGGCAAGGGCAGTTCGAACACGCTGTCGGGCGCGAGGAAGAGGCGATCGCCGAACGGTTGCGCAAGCACCGAGACCCGGGTCAGCCCGAGATCCAGCACTTCGCCGACGGACGCATTATTCGGCTGACCGAGAAGCGGACCGGCAGCGGCGGCATCGTCGCGCTGCGGACGGACATCACCGACCTCGTGCATGCGCGTCAGCGGGCCGAGCAAAGCGAACGCAATCTTCTGACGCTGCTCGAGTCGGCGCCGATCCCGTTGTGGGTGACCGGCGACGGCCGGTTCATGTTCGCGAACCGGCGCGCGCATCGGCTGCTCGGCGTCGACGATGAAGCGTTGATGGGTCAGGCGGTGGCGCCTTACTTCGACGAACCGGACGCCGATGCCGCCTACGTCGCGCACGAGGCGGAGGTGCGATGCGCCGATGGTCGGCGTGTCTGGGTCGCCGTGAGCGCCGCCGACGCCTTCTACCAGGGACAGACGGCACGGATCACCGGCCTGCTGGACATCACCGACCGCAAGGAGAGCGAGCGACGCCTGCGCGAGAGCGAGCAACGTTTCCGCGACTTCGCCGAGTCGTCCGGCGACTGGCTGTGGGAAATGGACGAGCAGCTCCGCTTCACCTACATGTCGCCGAACGTCGAGCGCATTCTCGGCGTGTCGCCCGAGTGGCACTACGGCAAGACCCGCCTGGAGCTCCTGGGCGACAGCTACGACCACGACTTGTGGAAGGACCATCTGAAGACGCTGCAGGCGCACCAGCCGTTTCGCGACTTCGTCTATCGCCGGGTTGGCGAAGGGGTGGAGCCGAACTGGCTACGGATCAGCGGCGTGCCGGTCTTCGACGATGACGGAATGTTCCGGGGTTATCGCGGCGTCGGCTCCGATGTTACCGCCGCCCGCGAGATGGAGGAGCAGCTGATCCAGGCGCAGAAGCTGGAGAGCGTCGGCCAGCTTACCGGTGGGATCGCTCACGACTTCAACAACATCCTCGGGATCATCATCGGCAATCTCGAACTGTTGCTGGGCGATCTGGCCGGGAACGAGGTGCTGGCCGATCGCGTCGAGAAAGCGGTCGGCGCGGCCGAGCGCGGTAGCGCCCTGACGCATCGCCTGCTGGCCTTCTCGCGCCGGCAGCCGCTGGATGCCAGGCCGCTGAGCCTGACGGCGCTGGTCAACGAGACGACAGACTTGCTGGAGCGGACGCTCGGGCGGCGGCATCCGCTGAAGATCGATCTGGCGCCGAGCCTGTGGCAGGTACGGGCGGATGCCGCGCAGCTGGAAGCGGCCATCGTCAACATTGCGATCAACGCCCGCGACGCATCGCCGGAGGGGCTGTCCATCGTGATCTCGGCCCGCAATCTGGGCGGTGCGGAGCTGGCGGAGGCCGGACGCGGAGCCTTGGAGCCAGGCGACTATGTGGCGGTCTCCGTTGCCGACGAAGGCGAGGGTATGCCGCCGGAAGTATTGGAGCGGTGCTGCGAGCCGTTCTTCACCACCAAGGCGATGGGGCGCGGCACCGGGCTCGGCCTGTCGATGATTATGGGTTTTGCCAAGCAGTCGGGCGGCGATCTGTGGATCGACAGCCGCGTGGGCAAAGGTACGACGGTGACGCTTATACTGCCGCGAGCGACCCCGGTATTGGCGAAAGCGGGATGACATGAGTGGCAAGCGTATTCTGGTGGTCGACGACGAGGTCGACTTCGCGGGTTTCATCGGCGAGGCCAGCCGTCGGCTGGGCTACGACGTCGAGGTGTGTCACTCCAGCCAGGAAGCGAAGCAACGCGTCCCGAAGAGCCCGCCCGACCTGATCCTTCTGGACATCGTCATGCCGGGTGAGGACGGGGTGGAGTTCCTGCAATGGCTGCGCGCCGAGGAACTGCGGCCAATCCTCGTGCTGATGACGGGCTACAACCCGAAATATGCCGAGATGGCGGGCGAACTCGGTCGCGTCGCCGGGCTGGAAGTCGCCGCCCTGCTGACCAAGCCGGTGCGGATCAAGGCACTGCAGGACGTGCTGCAAGAGCATCTGCCACTGGCTGGCGACGGGGCCGATACGCACGGAGCCTGAAGCGCGCGGGTCTGCGAACCGTCACGTCTCTCTAACCATCTGATTCTTCATTTATTTCCGCGCCGGGCGAGATTGCTCGGCCGGTTGCGCTATCGAAATGTGCCAATTTTACATTCAAATATTGTATGAAAATAAATATCCTTCAGATGAACGGATAGAAATTGACAATCCGGCAGTTCGTGCATTTTTATAGGCGGTGCCGGGTGGCACCCGGTCGGGGCGGTCCCCCTGGTACAGGACCCGCGGAATTTGATTGGGCAGCTTGCGGCCGCGTTATCACCCGCTAAAGCGCCACGGGGATGGATCCCGTGGGCCCGTAACGGAACCGAAGGGCGCTTCGTGCGGTCTGGCCCCGAGAAGATCGGACACCCGCGCGGCACCCCAGGTTCCTTCGGTAACGGAGGTTCGCCGAGATGAAGTCCTTCCCGCTTTTCCTCACGCTTGAGAACCGGCCTGTCGTCCTTGTCGGCGGTACGCAGGCCGCCGCCGCCAAGGCGCGGTTGCTGCTGGCCGCCGGCGCGCGCCTGACGGTGCTGGCCGAGCATCCTGTGCCGGCCTTCTACGACTGGGCCTACGAGGGCGCGCTGATCCTGCTGCGCCGCGACTTCGCCCCGTCCGACCTGGACAGCGCGATCCTGGCGGTCGCCGCCAGCACCAGCGACGAGAAGGACCGCGCGGTCGCCGAGGCGGCGCGCGCCCAGGGCGTGCCGGTCAACGTCGTCGACCGGCCCGACCTGTCGGACTTCACGGTGCCGGCGATCGTCGACCGTGGCGAGGTGATCGCCGCCGTCTCCACCAGCGGCGCGGCGCCGACGCTGGCGCAGCGATTGCGCTCCGACCTGGAGGCACGGCTGTCGCCTGCGCTGGACGGCCTGGCCACCTTCGCGCGCGAATTGCGCCCGGTTGTCGAGCAGGCGATTGCCGATCCGGTCGAACGTCGTCGTTACTGGGCCGGCTTCTTCGATGGACCGATCGCCGATCGCTTCCTGGCGGGCGACGAGCAGACCGCGCGTCGGCTGGCCGAGGACGCGATGGCCGCACCGACCGCCGGGGGGCATGTCGCGCTGGTCGGCGCGGGGCCGGGCGATCCGGAGTTGCTGACGCTGAAGGCGCTGCGGTTGCTGCAGCGCGCCGATGTGATCGTGCACGACCGCCTGGTCGGCCCTGGCGTGCTGGACTATGCCCGGCGCGACGCCGAACGCATCGACGTCGGCAAGAAGCGCGGCCAGAGCTACACCCAGGAAGCCATCAACGCGTTGCTCGTGCGCCTCGCCGGCGAGGGCAAGCGGGTGGTCCGGCTGAAGGGCGGCGATCCTTTCGTCTTCGGGCGCGGCGGCGAGGAAGTCGCCAGCCTGGTCGAGCGCGGCGTGTCGGTGGAGCTGGTGCCCGGAATCACCGCCGCCACCGGCTGCGCCGCGTTCGCCGGCTTCCCGCTGACGCATCGCGATCACTCGTCGGCGGTGACCTTCGTGTCGGGCGAGCGCAAGGCCGGCGGCATCGACCTCGACTGGGCGGCCCTGGCCAAGAGTGATCACACGCTGGTGGTCTACATGGGCGTCGCCACCGCGTCCGAGATTTCCGAGCGACTGGTCGAGCACGGCATGGATCCGGCGCTGCCGGTCGCGGTGGTCGAGAACGGCACGCTGCCGTCGCAGCGCACGTTCTTCGGCGAGCTGGCCGGCCTGCGCGACCTGGTGCACGACAATCACGTTCATCCGCCAGCCCTGCTGGTGATCGGCAAGGTCGCCGGGCTTGCCGCCGGGCAGGCGGCGCCGGCTTCGGTGGCGGCCTGATCATGGCGAAGCTCGGCAAAGGGCCGGTCGCGATCACCGGCAACCGTCTCGACGACGGCCGTGTTGTCTACTTCACCGGCGCCGGCTGGTCGGAGGCGGCCAGCGATGCGGTCGTCGGGCAACCGGCGGAGACCGACGCGCTGTTGCAGCGGGCGCAAACGGCGGCCGAGACCGTCATCGATCCCTACGTCATCGAGGTCGCCGAGGATCGCCCCAGCCGCTATCGCGAACAGCTTCGCGCGGCCGGGCCGTCGGTCCGCCTCGACCTCGGCAAGCAGGCCGGGAGGCCCTGAGATGTACCGCTACGACGAGTTCGATCACGCCTTCGTCGCCGAGCGCGTGGCGCAGTTCCGCGAGCAGGTCGCGCGCCGCATGGCGAACGAGATCGACGAGGACGCGTTCAAGCCGCTGCGGCTGATGAACGGCCTCTA
>CAZVLI010000009.1:0-16556 GCA_964627965.1 uncultured Rhodospirillales bacterium | reverse complement strand
CCCGAGTGATGCCCAGCGTCTCGGCGGCGCAGTAGAGGTAGAGCCCGTGACCTGCCTCGTCCTGCACCTTGGCCAGCAGGATCGCCTTGCGCTCCAGCGTCGGCGCCCGCGTGATCCAGTTGCCTTCGGGGAGCTGTCCGACGACCTCGGAATGCGCATGCTGGCTGATCTGGCGGATCAGCGTCTTGCGATAGGCTTCCGGCATCCAGTCCTTCGGCTCGACACGTATGTCCGCGTCGATACGGGCCTGGAACTCCTCTTCCTCCGGTGTCGCCGGCGCGCGCCGCTCGACCGGCTTGGAATCCGTCCGGACGTCTTGCGTGTACATCGTTTCCTCCTGTCGGAACCCCAACATAGCGCCAAGGTCCCAACGGTCGCCAGCAAGACTGCCACCAGTCGCCGGGCGCCCGATTGATCTCGCGCAATGCGCCGAGGCAGGTGGAGAGCCCGTCGGCGATGCTCTACGCTGCCGCCATGATCGTTCGTACACAATCGAATGGCGTGGTGACGCTGACGCTTGACCGGCCGGCACGGCGCAACGCGCTGGACGACGCGGCCATGCATACGTTGGCGGCCGAACTGGCGACGATCGGGATCGACAGTGCTTGCCGCTGCGTGCTGATCCGGGGCGCGGGGTCGTCCTTTTCCGCCGGGCGAGACCTGAAGCAAGCCGCCGACCTCGACCGCGAGGCGGCGTTGGCGCAGCACCGACGCTGGGCTGACGTGTTCCGCGGCCTCCGGCGGCTGCCCTGCCCGTCGGTCGCCGTGGTCCAGGGTCATGCCGTCGCCGGTGGCTTCACGCTGGCGCTGGCCTGCGATTTCATGATCGCCGAACGCGGCGCAAAGTTCGGCGCGCTGGAGATGGCCAATGGGTTTCCGGCCGCCATGTGCACGCCGATCCTGGCGCACAAGGCCCCGCCAGCCTTCGGCCTGGAGGCGGCACTGTTCGGACAACCGGTCGAAGCCGCGCGCCTGGCCGAGGCCGGCCTGATCAACCGTCTGGTTGACACCGCCGACGACCTCGACGCCGCCGTCGACGGTTTCGTCGGCCGCATCCTCGAACTCGATCCCGTGGCGGTGCGCCAGACGGTCGAGACCTATCGCGCCGCCCGCACCATGCCGCTGGAACAGGCCTTCACGATGGGCGAGCATCTGAACCAGTTGATCGAAGCCACGGGCGGCTTCAAGCGTAAGGGAGACCCGCGTTGACCAAGACCGGCGCCCAACACATCGCATCGCTGCGCGACGGCCGCGCGGTTTACCTCGACGGCACCGCGGTCGCGGATGTCACCACGCACGCGGCCTATCGCAACATCGTCGCCTCGACCGGACGGCTCTACGACTTCCAGGCTGAGAACCTCGACCTGATGACCTTCGAGACCGACAGCGGTGGTCGCGCCAACCGCATCTGGCAGCTGCCGACCAGCTACGACGAAATGGTCGAGCGGCGCCGCGCCCTCGTCGCCTGGATGGAGTTGCACGCCGGCTTCATGGGCCGCGCGCCGGACCACGTCGCCTCCTGCATCTCCGGCATGTACATGGGCCGCGACCAGTTCGAGGACTACGACCCGGCCCGCGCCAGGGCGCTTGCGGGCTACTACGAGTACGCCCGCGACAACGAGCTCTACCTGACGTACGTCATCATCAACCCGCAGGCGGATCGCTCGAAGACCGCCGATGCCCAGGCCGACCCATACCTGACCTGCGGCGTGGTCGACGAGGACGCAGAGGGGCTGACGGTACGCGGCGCGAAGATGCTGGCCACCGGTGGTATCATGGCCAACGAGGTCTTCGTCACCTGCATCCAGCCGCTGCAGCCGAGCGAGCAGCGCTACGCGCTGTCCTTCGCCATCCCAATGAACGCCAAGGGCCTGAAGATCCTGTCGCGCAAGTCGTACGAGCAACAC
Organism: uncultured Rhodospirillales bacterium; assembly: GCA_964627965.1. Taxonomy (GTDB): domain Bacteria; phylum Pseudomonadota; class Alphaproteobacteria; genus JAVKFY01. Next base: position 14,649 of record CAZVLI010000009.1, on the reverse strand, counting down.
GCCGTCTCGACCTTCGACAACCCGATGGCCAGCCGCTTCGACGAGAACGACGCGGTACTCTATTTCGACGACGTGAAGGTGCCGTGGGACCGGGTGTTCATCAACCAGGACACCGGCATGTGCCAGCGCCAGTTCCATGCCACGCCAGCCCACGTCTACCAGAACTACCAGGCGCAGGTGCGACTGATGGTGAAGATGCGCTTCATGGTCGGGCTCGGCCGGCGCATCGCCGAGACCAACGGCACCGCCGACTTCCCACAGGTCAAGGAGGCGCTGGGCCAGCTCGCCGCCGACGCCACCATGGTCGACGCGCTGGTGCACTCCATGGAGGCCCAGGGCACGCAGTATGGCCCCTACTACGTGCCCGACCGTCACACGCTCTACGCCGCCCAGGTGCTGACGCAGCAGCTCTACCCGGACCTGATCCGGCGCCTGCGCGACCTCGCGGGCGGCGGCCTGATCATGCTGCCGTCGTCGGTCGCCGACTTCGCCAATCCGGAACTGCGCGGCCTGATCGGCAAGACGCAGCAGTCCCCGGCGACCGACAGCGAAGGCCGGGTGAAGTTCTTCAAGCTGGCCTGGGACGCGATCGGCTCCGAGTTCGCCTCGCGCCACACGCAGTACGAGATGTTCTATGCCGGCGCCAGCTTCGTGACCAAGAACCACGCCAACCGGACCTACGACTGGGACCGCAGCACGTCTCTGGTCGACCGCCTGCTGGAAAGCTACGACCTGGACGACGAACTGGCGCGCCGCGCCGCCGAGTAGGAGTGAGCCCCATGGCCATCGATAAACCGCATCTGGAATTTCATGCCGTCGACATGGGCTCGGGCTGGGAGACGCCGGAGGGCTACCCCGCCGGCATCGAGCAGAAGATCCTCGCCGGCGCGCTGGACGAAACTGCCAAGCGGGGCAACCGTACCCGCCTGCTGCGTTTCCAGCCGGGCGTCTACACCACCGCGCCGTTCGTCCACGACTACTGGGAAGAGGTCTATCTGGTCTCCGGCGACCTCACCGTCGGCAACGACGAGAAGGGCGAGGGCGGCGAGCCGTTCCAGGCCAACACCTATGCCTGCCGTCCGCCCGGCGCCTACCACGGTCCGTTCAAGTCCGAATGCGGCTGCATCCTCCTCGAGACGCACTACTACGACGAAGGCTGAGGCAGGACGTTTACTTCCGTCGCGGCCTTGTACGCCGGCCGCGCCTTCAGCCGCTCCAGATACGGCGCGCACGAGTCCGGTATCCCGACCTCGTAGTTGACCGCCCAGTCCAGGCTGGTGCCGAGCAGGATGTCGGCAACGCCAATCCGCTCGCCGAAGAGATAGGGTGACGCCGCTGCAATCCGCGGCGCCATGGCATCGAGTTGCTTGCGGCAATACTCGCCGGCCGACGCCACCGCCTCCGGCGCCTCGCCGTAGATGTGCGCCAAGAACTTGTGACGCCGGATGGCATAAAGCGAATGCGCGTCCAGCTCCGTCATCGCCCAGAAGCACCACTCGTCCTCGCGCGCCCGCTCCGCCTCGGTCCCAGAGACGAAGACATTGCGGCCCTCGCCATACGCCCGGAATAGATGCCGGGCGATGGCGGCGCTCTCGGTCATGACGAGGTCGCCATCCTCCAGGCTGGGAATCTTGCGCTTCGGGTTGATGCGGCCGTAGGCGTCGACCTGGGTCTCACCGGTACGGGCGCCGATCGGCCGGTGCGTGTAATCGAGACCGAGTTCGTGCAGCGCCCAGAGCACGCGCATCGCCCGGCTGCCGCCCGCACCCCAGACGACGATGCCGCTACTCACCGCGGAACACCGGCGCGCGCTTCTCCACGAAGGCCGCGACGGCCTCGCGGTGATCGGCGGTGCGCGACGACTGCACCAGCCGCTCCGCCTCGCGATCGAGGGCGGTGTCGTAGTCGACCACCAGCGCGTCGTCGAGATTGTCTTTCATGTTGCGCAACGCCACGCGCGGCCCGTTGGCCAACGACTTGGCCAGGTCGAACGCCTCCTCGCGAAGCGCCTCGTCCGGCACCACGCGATTGAAAAGTCCGATCCGCTCGCAGGTCGCCGAATCCACCCGCTGCGACGTGAACATGAGCTCACGCGCCTTGGCCGAACCAATGGTCCGGGTCATCAGCCAGGCAATGCCGTAATCACCGGACAGACCCACGCGCGCATAGCCGGCGCTGATGAACGCCGACTCCGACGCGATGCGCATATCGCACGCCAACGCGATGGCCAGGCCGGCGCCGGCCGCGGGACCCGGTAACGCCGCGATGGTCGGCTGGCGAACCCGGACCAGCGCACCGGTCATCGCCTGCTGGCGCTGCTTCAGGTCGGCGGTGCGTTCCTCCGCCGTCATCTGTGCGCGCCGGCCGCCCGGCCCCATGCCCTTCACGTCGCCACCGGCGCAGAACGCCGTGCCGGCGCCGGTGATCAGGAAGGCGCCGACGTCCGGATCCTCGCCGCGCTCCTTGATCATGCGTCGCAGCGCTGGCGACAAGTTGTCGGATAGCGCATTGCGCGCCTCGGGCCGGTTCAGCGTGATCACGGCAACGCCGTCACGCACCTCGCAAAGCAGTTCGTCCGTGCCGGTGTCGATCTTGCCCGTCGCCATCTCATCCTCCTGAAGCGCGTCTGGATTTGCGACTATGATAGCGGAGACAAGCGGGAGGCGGCGATGACAACGAAACCCTATGGCGGCGTCTGGCCGGTTGTGCCGACGACCTTCACGGACACCGGCGACCTCGACCTGGAGAGCCAGGGGCGCGTGCTCGACTGCATGATCGACCAGGGCAACGACGGCCTGTGCATCCTGGCCAACTACTCCGAGCAGTTCCTGCTGTCCGATGCCGAGCGCGAGACGCTGACGCGCTTCTGCCTGGAGCATGTCGGCGGGCGCGTGCCGGTGATCGTCACCGCCTCGCACTTCTCCACCCAGATCGTCGAGGCGCGCTGCCGCCAGGCGGCCGAACTCGGCGCGTCGATGATCATGCTGATGCCGCCCTATCACGGCGCCGCGCTGAGGGCCGACGAGGCCGGCATCCTGGAACACTTCCAGCGCGCGGCCGACGCCGGCGGCCTGCCGATCATGGTCCAGGACGCGTCGCTCTCCGGCGTGACGCTGACGGTGCCGTTCCTGGCGCGGCTGGCCAAGGAAGTGCCGCTGGCCAGCTACTTCAAGATCGAGATGCCGGGCACGGCGGCCAAGCTGCGTGCGTTGATCGCGGCGGGCGGCGAGGCCATCGTCGGCCCGTTCGACGGCGAGGAGGCGATCACGCTGATGCCCGACCTCGACGCCGGCGCCACCGGCACCATGCCGTCGGCGCTCCTGCCGGAACTCTTGCGCGAAATCGTCGTGCATCACCGCGAGGGCCGGCGCGACGAGGCCCAGGCCAGCTACGCCCGCGTCCTGCCGCTGATCAACTACGAGAACCGGCAGGCGGGCCTGCGCGCCTGCAAGGCCGCCTTCCTTGAGGGCAAGGTCATCAAGTCCGACCACGTCCGCCACCCGACCCGACCGCTGGACGACGTCACGCGCGCGGGTTTGCTGGAGTTGGCGAGACCGTTGGACCTGATCGCGCTCAGGTGGGGGCGGTGACGAGATACCCGGGTCAAGCCCGGGTATGACGAGTTTCTTTCCTATCCGTCATGCCCGGGCTTGACCCGGGCATCTCTGCTCAGACCGGCGGCACTTCACCAGGCCGCGGGTCGATCGGCACTTGCGCCGCCAGGCCACTTTCCGCCTCGTAGAGCGCGCCGGCGGCCAGCAGTGCAGCCTCGCCGCGAGGACGACCGACGAGTTGTAGGCCGACAGGACGACCGTATTGATCGAAGCCGCAGGGCAGAGCCAACGCCGGCGATGCGCTGAGCGTGACCGCCGAGGTCAGCAGTGACGCCGCCATGTAGTGCTCGAGCACCACGCCGTCGATCTTCTCCGGGTGACGCAGGTGGACGTCGAAGGCCGGCGTGTTCGCGCCCGGCGTGACGATCAGGTCGTAGGTCTCGAACAGCTTGGCAAACTGGGCATAGAGTGCCGCCCGCGCCCGCTCGGCGGCAGCCAGATCGCTGGTCGACTGTTTCAGGCCGAGCTCGGTGTTCCAGACGATGTCCGGCTTGAAGCCGTCGGGGTGCGCCTTCAGCTGTAACTCGCGGTCGATGACGAAGATCTGGCTGCGCAGCGCCAGGAAGGTCTCCTCCAGGCCGTCGATGTCGATCACGATCTCGTCGACCGTCGCCCCCATCGCCTCGAATGGCTTCAGTGCCGCCCGGGTCAGCTCGCGGGTCTCGCGGTCGATCGGCGAGCCGGCGATGGTCTCGGCATAGGCGACGCGCTTCGGCGCCACCGGCGCAGCCACGGCTGCTGCGTAGCTCGCCGCCGGTGCCTCGAAGGTCATCGGGTCAAGCGGACAGAAGCCGGCCATGGTGTCGAGGAACAGCGCCACGTCGGCAACGGTCCGCGCCATCGGCCCCTCCACCGACGACGGAGAAAACAGGTTGTCGACCGTGCCACGCGTCACCCGTCCTGGCGACGGCCGCAGCCCGACCACCGACGTATAGGTCGCGGGTCGACGAAGCGAACCGCCATGGTCGGAACCCTGCGCGAGCCACACCTCACCAGCCGCCAGCGCCGCCGCCCCGCCGCCGGTCGAGCCGGCCGGCGTCAGGCTGGTGTTCCAGGGATTGGTCGTGCGCCCGAAGACGTCGTTGAAGGTCGAGCCGCCGGCACCCCACTCCGGCGTGTTCGACTTGGCGATGACGATGCCGCCCTTGCGCTCGATCCGCTCCACCAATGGATGCGACCTGCCCGGCACGTGATCGGCAAACAACGGCGAACCGTAGGTGGTACGCACGCCGGCGACATCGGCCAAGTCCTTGATCGCCACCGGCAGGCCCGCGAGCCAGCCCGCCTCGCCTTCCGCCTCGCGGCCCCGTCCGGCCATCAGGCGCTTGGCGTGATTGCGCGCCCGGTCCAGGCACAGCGTCGGCAACGCATTGATCGCGGGCTCGCACTCGGCGATGCGCTTCTCCGCCGCGTCGATCAGATCCAGCGGCGTCACCTCGCCGGACTTCAGCCTGGCGACGGCCTCGGTTGCCGTCAGGCGGACCAGCTCGTCCATCAGCGCTTCTCGAAGTCGATGCGCTCGTCGACCGGCAGCGCCTGAAGGTGCCGGCGCAGCGCGTCCATGCCCATCTCCACCGCACCAAGTCGCAGCCACTCGCGACCACCCAGGATGCGCGCCTCGCGCGCCACCACGCCGGACGGATCGGCGATGGCGATGTGAATATCCCCGCCCAGGTCGATGCCATCCTCGCCGTCGTCCAGGTCGACCAGTACCGCCAGCGCGTGAGTGGCGTCCGACCGCGCCAGCAGCGCTCGCGCCACCGCCTCTGCCGCACCGCCACTGGCCGGCCCGCTGTCCAGGTCGTTCATCGCCAGCATCCCGGCCAGCTGGCCCAGGTCGCGAGCGACGACGCCAGCGCGGAAGATCGTTTCGGCTCCGGGCAGGTGCGCCATGCGGGCGGCGATCTGCCCGCCGGTGAAGGTCTCGGCCACCGCCAGCTTCGCCTTCGCCTCACCCAGTGCCGCCAGGATCACGCTCTCCAGCGTGTCGCCATCCTCCGCCAGGATGAAGTTGCCGAGGCGGTTGCGTACCTCCGCGACGATCGGCGACAGCTTCGCCTCGATGTCGGCTTCGTCGCGGCCGCGAATGGTGATCTTGGTCTCCAACTGCGGGTAGTGCGCGCGGAAGCCAAGCTTGACCCCACCGTCTGGCACCACGTCCTCCAGGCCCTGCAGCAGGCTGTCGGCGTGGCTCTCGCCAATGCCGTAGGAGTGAAAGCGCTTCAGGTGGATCGCCGCCTGGATGCCCGAACGTTCCAGCAGGCGCGGCACGATCTGCTCCTCGATCATGCGGCGCAGCTCGCGCGGCACGCCGGGCGTGAAGTAGAAGCGCGCCTTGCCGATGTCGACGGCGAAGCCGCAGGCGGTGCCGATCGGGTTGTCGAGCATCTCCGCGCCGGCCGGGAGCATCGCCTGCTTGGTGTTGTTCGGCGGCATCACGCGGCTGCGGCGTTCAAAGAAGGCCCGCATCTTCGCAAGCCATTCCTCGTTCAGCACGAGCTCCACGCCGGCCGCCTGCGCCGCGATCTCCTGACTCAGGTCGTCCACGGTCGGCCCGAGTCCACCGTTCACGATCACGGCGTCGGCGCGCTCCGACGCCAGCTTGAAAGCCGAGAGCAGCGCGTCGCGATCGTCGCCGACGGTCGTGCCCCAGACCACGTCGAGGCCGAAGTCCTCCAGCTTCTGCGCGATCCAGGAGAAGTTGGAGTTCACGATCTTGCCGGTCAGCACTTCGTCGCCGGTGCAGAGAATCTCGATGCGCATGGGAATCCTTGTTGCCTTGGCCGGCGACTTAGCCATGCCAGATCGCCAGGCGCCATTTCAGCGCGATCAGCCCCGTCATGACCAGCCCGACCACGCTGTAGGCCGCGATGGTCGCCGGAAAGCCGACCCACTCGATGAGGAAACCGGACGCCACCAATCCGACCGGCAATCCATAGACCGCAAGCATGCGCACACCCTGCACGCGCCCCCGGTATTCCGGCGTCGTCGCGGTCAGCAGCGCGACCGCCATCGAGACCATCGCCAGGCTCTGCATAAAGCCGATAACGACCAGCACCACGAAGCCCGGCAGCTTGCTCTCCAGGAAGCCGAACCCAAGCTGCGCCGCGTACCAGCCACAGCACGCGATCAGCATCAATCGCGCCGGCCGGCGCCAGCCACCGGCCATCGACAGCAGGATCGATCCTGCCAAGGCACCAACGGCGAACGCCGCGACCAGGTGGCTCAGTCCGTCCTGGCCGATGCCGTAGATCTGCTTGGCGACGTAGGGCAGCAGGCCCATGCTGGCCGGATAGGCCGTCAGGTTGACCAGGAAGGCCAGCCACATGATCGCCAGCACCGTCGGCGCCGACCAGATGTAGCCGAATCCACGCCAGAGCTCTCGCGCCGGCCCGCCAGGCGCCACCGCCGTGGCCGGGCGCGTGCGGCTGACGCCGAGTGTCAGCAGCAGGCTGGCGACGTAGAGGGTGCCGACGACGGCGTAGGTCCAGCCCATGCCCAGCGCGATGAACAGACCGGCGCCGGCCAGGGCACCGGCGATGCGCGCGGAGTCCATCGTCGTGCGCGAGATGCTCATCGCGCTCATGAGGCGTTCCGACGGCATGGTGTCGCCGATCAGCGCATTACGCATCACCAAGTCGGACGGTCGCAGCAGCCCCATGGCGGTCGCTAGCGCGAACACGTGCCACGGCACTAGCACATCGGCGAAGGCCAGAAACATCAGCGCCGCGGCGAGTATCGCGTATGCGGCTCGCATGCCGCAGAGCGTGTTGCGGCGCCCGACCCGATCGCCCAGCACGCCGAACATCGGCGCCACGAGCGTGCCGAGAAACTGCAGCGAGCCGAACACGGTGAGCAGCAGGACCGAGTCCGTCTCGACCAGCACGTACCAGCCGAGAACCAAGGTCTCCATCTCGAAGGCCCAGGAGGTCAGCAAGTCGGCCGGCCATTGAAAGCGGAAGCTGGTCACCCGGAAAGGCGCCAGCGGAGACAGACGTGTGGTCACGTTGGTACTTGTTATGGCGTTCCTCGACCGCCAGTGGACACCGGCGGAGCGTCGCCGGCAAGCCATGCCCGCGCTAAGATGGCGGCAATGACAATTGGGAGCGCCACATGCTGACCGAACAACAGGTCGCGCAGTACCACGAGGATGGCTACGTCGTCCCCGACTTCCGGCTGCCGCCGGAGACCATCGCCGCGATCCGCGCCGACCACGACCGCCTGCTGTCGAAACATCCGGAGTTTCGCAACTACTGCTCGCGGTTGCTGGAGTACGACCTCTCCTTTCTGAACTACGCCCGAATCCCCGAGATCCTGGAGATGGTCGGCCAGGTCATCGGGCCAGACTTCGCACTCTGGAACTCCAGCTTCTTCGCCAAGCCGGCGCACGACGGTCACGCCACGCCCTGGCACCAGGACGGCGAGTACTGGCCGATCCGGCCGTTGGCGACCTGCACCGTATGGATCGCGGTCGACGCGGCAACGCCGGAGAACGGCTGCCTGCGCATCATCCCGGGCAGTCACAAGGATCGGCGTCTGCGTAAGCACAACACCAACGACGCACCAAACCTGACCCTGAACCAGGAACTGGCGGCGGACGAGTACGATCCGTCCACGGCCGTCGACCTGGTGCTTGAGGAGGGGCAGATCTCGCTACATGACGTCTACCTGCTACACGGGTCGGAGGCGAACGCTTCCGCGAACCCGCGTCGCGGCATGACCTTGCGTTTCATGCCGACAAGCTCGGTGTTCGACCGCGAGCTGGCGCACGACATCTACAAGCGCATCGGCCAGACCGACCACGCCCACCGCACGCTTTATCTGATGCGCGGCCGCGACCTGTCCGGCCAGAACGATTTCGCCATGCGGCAGTAGGAGCCCAGACCATGCAAGTGAAGGACAAGGTCGTCGTCGTCACCGGCGGCGCGGAGGGGATCGGCGCCGCACTGGCCCGGCGGTTCCATGCCGAGGGCGCCAAGGCCGTCGCCGTGGCCGACCGCAATGTCGCGGGCGCAGAAGCGACCGCGAAAGCCATCGGCGGACGCGGCTTCGCCTGCGATGTCGGCAACGAGGCCGACATCATCAAGCTGGTCGACACCGTCGAAGCCGAGATGGGACCGATCGCGCTGTTCTGCTCCAACGCCGGCATCGGCGACTTCCAGGGCGACCCGGACGACGCGACGTCCAGCCCGAACGAGCAGTGGCAGCGCGGCTGGCAGGTCAACGTGATGGCGCATGTCTATGCCGCCCGCGCCTGCCTGCCGAAGATGACCGCGCGCGGCGGCGGCTACTTCCTCAACACGGTCTCGGCCGCCGGCCTGCTGAACCAGATCGGCAACGCGGTCTATGGCGTCACCAAGCATGCGGCGGTGGGTTTCGCGGAGAACCTGGCGATCACCCATGCGGACCGCGGCATCAAGGTCTCGATCCTGTGCCCGCAGGCGGTCGACACATCGATGCTGCGCGCCGCCGGACACGGATCGCAGAACGTGGACGGCGTGATCACGCCCGACGAGCTGGCCGAGCACACGGTCAAGGCACTGGCGGAGGAGACCTTCCTGGTCTTGCCGCACGAGCAGGTCCGCACCTACATCAAGCGCAAGGGCGAGGACTACGAACGCTGGATCGGCGGCATGGCGCGCCTGCGCGGCAAGCTGAAGGCGGGCGAGGTCTAGACGGGAAGCCGGAAAACGGTGCCACCGGGCGGCGTCTCGCCCGGTGGCCCGTGGATGCCCGGGTCAAGCCCGGGCATGACGACTGAAAATCAATCCAGCTCCAGCCCGTCCATGCCGGAGTTCTTGCGCACCTTCGACATCATGTCGCGGATCGCGGCGCCGGCCTCGGCCGGGTCTTCCATCTGCGGCACCTCGGCGCCGCGGCGCCAGCCCTCGCAGACGGCGACGCGGCCGGCGCCGGCCTGGATCACGCGGCCGGTGATGTCGTGCGCTTCCTCGCTCGCGAGGTAGACGATGCTCGGCGACACCCAGCGCGGGTCGCGCACCTCGATGTCTTCCTCGGAGTACTCGCGCAACGAGTCGGTCATGCGCGTGTAGGCGGTCGGCGATACCGAGTTCACCGTGACGCCGATCCGGCGCAATTCACGCGCGGCGATGACGGTGAAGGCGGCGATGCCGGCCTTGGCCGCACCGTAGTTCGTCTGGCCGATGTTGCCGTAGATGCCGGACGTCGAGGTCGTGGTGATGATGCGCCCGTTTGCGGGCTCGCCGGTTTCCTTGTTCTTCGCGCGCCAGTAGGCCGCCGCATGGCGGGCCGGCGCGAAGGTGCCCTTCAGGTGCACGTCGATCACCGCGTCGCACTCCTGCTCGGTCATGTTGACGAGCATACGGTCGCGCAGGATGCCGGCGTTACACACCAGGACGTCGAGCTTGCCGAAGTCGCTGATCGCCTGGTCGATCATGTTCTTGGCGCCGTCGAAGCTGGCGACGTTGTCGCCGTTCACGGTCGCCTCGCCGCCTGCGTCGGTGATCTCCTTGGCCACCTGCTGCGCCGGCGTCAGGTCGGCGCCCGATCCATCGACCGCGCCGCCGAGATCGTTCACCACCACCTTCGCGCCATGCTTGGCCAGCAGCAGCGCATGCTCGCGCCCGACGCCGCGCGCCGCCCCGGTGACGATGGCGACCCGTCCCTCACACAAACCCGTCATGTTTCTTTGCTCCCACTTGAGTAAGTGGGCAGGAGGTTAGTGCATTTCGCACTGAGCCTGCACCAGCCCGCTCCTCCACCCGGCCACCCACAAGGATACTGGCGTTGGGTGGCCGGGTGGGGGAGCGGGCTGGTGCGAGCCGCGTAAGCGGCACCTAGGTGTCTCAGCCGCGCTCGTCGCGCACGCGCCGTGCCTTGAACTCGGTCTTCGGCAGCGTCCCTGGCGTCAGCACCTCGACACCGACGCGAACCTCGCAGCGGGTGCGGATCTCGGCGGCGACCTGATCAGCGATGTCCTCGACGTGCTCGACACGGACCGTCATGACATCGAGGCCATCCGGATTGCGGGTGATGTGGATTTCGTACTCGTCGCCGATGCCGGCCACGGCGCGCACCGCCGCCTCGATCTGGGTCGGAAACATCTTGATGCCGCGCAGGTTGATCAGGTCGTCGGCGCGGCCAGCAAAGCCACCCATGGCACGACTATGCGTCCGCCCGCAGCTACAGGGCGTGCGGTCAAAGATCGTGTAGTCGCCAACCAGGAAGCGAAGTTGCGGCGAGGCTTCCGAATTCAGGTTGGTCACCGCCGTCAGGCCGCGCTCGCCATCTGATAACGCCGCCTTGCTGTCGGGATCGACAACTTCCCAGTACTGCAAGTCATCCATCACGTGCGTGAAGATGTCGCCGTCGGCCGGTCGCGCGGTGCAGGAGTAGCCGCCGGCGCTCGGCGCCGCCTCGGTGCAGCCGTAGAACTCGACAAGCCGCGCGCCCCACAGGTCCTCGATACGCTGACGCGTCGCCGGAATACCCATCGCCGGCTCGCCGCCGACGAAGACCTTGTTGATCGTGGACGCGGCCGGATCGAAGCCCTGGTCCTGCATCACGCGGCCGAGGTGCAGGGCATAGGACGGCGTGCCGAGCAGCACCGTGGGCTTGAACCGATCGATCACGTGGGCACGGGCGCGGGCGTCCATGCCGCCGCCGGGGATCACCGGCAGCCCCATCTTCTCCAGCGCCATCTGCACGCCCCAGGCGTAGACGTGCGGGCCGTATCCGGTCGCCATCAGCACCGAGTCGCCCTTGCGGAAACCCATCGCGTGCATCGCCCGCGCATTGGCCCAGGCCCACTGCTCGCGGTCGATCTGGCTGTAGCGGAAGACGCGCGGCACGCCGGTCGAACCCGACGACGAGAACAGCATCCAGCCGCGCTCGCCCCAGACTTGCTCCGTCATCGTCGTGTAGGTGCCGTAGGGCGGGTTCGCCGTGACGTCCGCCATCATCTCCTGCTTGTCGACGACCGGCCAGTTCGCGACCAGATCGTCGATGGAGCGAATGTCGGTCGGCACGAGGCCGAGGCGGTCGAAGCGGGCGCGGTAGAACGGGCTGTTCTCGTACAGGAAGGGCGTGACGGCGGCGACCTTCTCGTCCTGGATGGCACGGATCTCATCGCGCGACGCGCAGTCCAGCGACGGACACCAGTGGTCCGCGCCACCCGGCATGTCGAAGTCGCGGCGATGCTTCTCCAGGACCGCGAGCCACGTGTTGCGTGTTTCCGCCGCTCGCGCGTTCATGGCCGTGCCCCACAGGCTCGACGCACTGCGTCGAGGGCCCACATAAGGTTATGAGCGTGCTGCTGCGCGCTCATGAGCCGAGTTGCTCCGCCAGGCGGCGCGCCAGGGCGCCGGCGACACGACGTCGGTAGTGCGGCGGCACCGTCGTGGTCTTCATCGCCTTGGCCTGCGATTGCACCCGGTCGCGAAGTCCATCGAGGTCGCCGGCATCCGTCTTCGGAACGACGAAGGGATGCGGGCTCACGCCGGTGAGCGCGACCTTCACATCCTTGCCATCATAGGCCACCGCGACACCCGCCAGCGGGAAGTCGATGGAGCCGCGGATGCGTGACTTGGCATAGGCCGACGGCCTGCCCGCCGTCCGCTTCGGCAGATGCACCGCGACCAGCAGCTCGCCCGACGCCAGCGTAAGGTGATCGAGCCCGTCGTTGCGGTAGAGCTCGGTCAGCGGCATCCGCCGGCGTCCGTCCGGTCCAGCCACGGTGACCTCCGCCTCGAACACCAGCAGCGCCGGCGCCACGTCGCCGGAGAATGCCGCAAAGCACCTTTTGCCACCCGGCGCGACGTGGCAAATGTCGCCGCGATGCTTCAGGCAGTAGGCGTTCGACGCGCGCCACCATTCGCTCTGGTTGTAGTAGATGCAGCGCGTGTCGAGGCACAGGTTGCCGCCGAGCGTGCCGTAGGCGCGATGCGTCGGCCCGGCGACCTCGCCCGCGGCCTCGGCGACCGCTGCGTAGTCGCGCCGCAGCACATCCAGCGCCGCCACTTCCGCCAGCGGCACCGCCGCGCCGATCGTCAGCTCCTCCGCGTCTTCGGAGACTTCTTTCAGCTCGGCGACGGCCTCCAGCGAGACCATCGTTGCCGGCCGCTCGATGCCACGACGCACGTTGACCAGCATGTCGGTACCGCCGGCGACGTAGCGCGCATCCTCCGCGCCGCCATGGAGGGCGACCGCTTCGGCCACGTTGGCCGGCTGGTGCAGCTTGAAGGCAGGCATCAGCTCCATCAGGCCGCCTCCGCCGCGCGATCCGCCTTCGCCTTCTTCTCCAGCAGGTCCATCAGCCGGTCCGGCGTCAGCGGCAGGTCGGTCGCACGCACGCCCATCGCGTCCGCCACCGCGTTCACCAACGCCGGGAGGAAGCCGGCCAACGAGCCCTCGCCCGCCTCCTTGGCGCCGAACGGACCGTGCGGGTCGGGCGCCTCGACGATCTTCACGTCGATCGGCGGCGACTCGACGATGGTCGGCACGCGGTAGTCCAGCATGTTGCCGGAGACCAGCAGCCCCTCGTGCATCCGGGTCTCCTCGGTCATCGCCTGCCCCATGCCCATCCACACCGAGCCCTGCACCTGGCCTTCGACGGCCAGCGGGTTCAGCGCCCGGCCGCAGTCGTGCGCGACCCAGACCTTGTCGACATGAATCTCGCAGGTGTCCGGATCGACCGTGACCTCGACCACCTGGGCGGCGTAGGAGAATGCCATGGTGCCGCCAATGGCGGCGCCGCGATACTTCTTGCCGCCCCAGCTGTCGGGAATGGTGTCGAAGGTGCCCTTTACGGTGATGGTGCCCTCGCCCTTCAGCGCCTCGGCGACGACTTCCTGGAAGCTCAGGCCGGGATCCTGCTGGCCACCGCGATAGACCTCGCCGAGGCATTCGACGGCCTCGGGGTCGATCTCCAGCTTCTTCGCTGCTGCCTCTGTGAGCCGAGACTTGAGCGCCTGCGCCGCGTCGATGGCCGCGTTGCCGACCATGTAGGTCACGCGGCTGGAGTAGGAGCCGTTGTCCTTCGGCGTCAGCATGCTGTCGGCGGCGATGACCCTGATCCGATCCATACCCACGCCGAGCGTTTCCGCCACGACCTGCGCCAGCACGGTCGACGAGCCCTGGCCGATCTCGGCCGCGCCGGTCAGCAGCGTGACCGAGGCGTCCCAGTCCAGCTTCAGGTTGACCGTCGCGTGCGGCTCGCCGGTCCAGTGCTTCGGCTTCGACGCGCCGGAGATGTAGTGCGAGCACGCCATGCCCAGGCCCTTGTTCGGGCCGAGCTTGCCGCGCCGCTCGTGCCAGCCGCTCTCCTGCTCGACCCAGTCCAGGCACTGCTCCAGGCCGTAGCTGTTCACCAGCAGGTCGTTCTGCGTCTTGGTCGGCGCCTTCAGCAGGTTGGCGCGGCGCACCGCGAAGGGGTCGAGCCCGAGTTCGGTCGCCATCTCGTCGATCAGCGCCTCGAAGGCGAAGCGCGTCTTCACCGTGCCATGGCCGCGGAACGCCCCGCAGGGCGGCGTGTTGGTGAGCACGCGATGGCCCTCGAACCGTACGTTCTGCAGGTCGTAGAGCGCGTAGATCATCGAGCCGGCGTAGAGGATGGTGACGATGCCGTAGCCGGAATAGGCGCCGCCGCGCTGCTGCGCGGAGAAGTCGACGGCGGTGATCCTGCCGTCCTTGCTCATCCCGACCTTCATGCGGATGTCCGACTCCGGCCGGCCGCGATGGGTGATGAAGGTCTCCTCGCGGCTCAGCACCAGCCGCACCGGTCGCGCCGTCTTGCGCGCCAGCAGTCCGGCGATCAGATCCGACTGCAACGTCTCGGTGCGGCAGCCGAATCCGCCGCCAATATGCGGCTTGATCACCCGGATATCGGCTTCGCGCATGCCCAGCGTGCGCGCCATCATTTTGTGCACATAGTACGGCACCTGGGTCGACGGCCGCACGGTCAGGCGCCCACGCGCCTCGTCATACTCCGCGAAGGTGGCGTGCGGCTCGGTCTGCACCTGGCAGACCTCGGCGCAGTGGAAGTTCACTTCCTTCA
>CAZVLI010000008.1:0-17481 GCA_964627965.1 uncultured Rhodospirillales bacterium | reverse complement strand
AACCTGGAACGATGTCGCGCTGAGTGGCGAGCTGCCGGAGCCGGGCGACTACTAGACCTCGTTCGTCGGCGACGTGCCGGTGATCGTGGTACGCGGGCCGGACGGCGCGGTACGGGTGCTGGAGAACCGCTGCGCCCATCGCGGCGCCCAGGTCTGTCTGAAGCGGTTCGGCAACGCCAAGCGGCTGACCTGCGTCTATCACGCCTGGAGCTACGACCTCGACGGCAAGCTGGTCGGCGTCGCCTTCCGCAACGGCGTGAAGGGCGAAGGCGGCATGCCCACGAGCTTCGATGCCGAGCAGCACGGCCTGCGCCGGTTGAATGCCGAGGTCTATCACGGGCTGGTCTTCGCCAGCTTCGCGGCCGACATGCCGCCGGTGGAAACCTACCTCGGACCGGTGATCGCCGAGCGGGTGAAGCGGGTGTTCAACCGGCCGGTGAAGGTGCTGGGCCAGACGACACAGGAACTGCCGAATAACTGGAAGCTCTATGTCGAGAACGTGAAGGACAGCTATCACGCCTCGATCCTGCACACCTTCTTCACGACCTTCAAAATCAACCGGCTGACGCAGTCGGGCGGCATCCTGGTCGACGACAGCGGCGGCAGCCATGTGAGCTATTCCAAGATCGAAGTGCCGAGCGACGACCCCGACTACGACGCCGCCGGCCTGCGCTCCGACCAGAGCGGGTTGCGGTTGCAGGACACGTCGATGCTGGCCGGCCGTGATGAATGGGGCGACGGCATCACGCTGCAGATCCTCACCGTGTTCCCGAATTTCGTGATCCAGCAGATCCAGAACAGCCTTGCCGTGCGTCAGGTGATCCCGCGTGGCGTCGACCGCGCGGACGTGAACTGGACGCTGTTCGGCTATGCCGACGAGGACGAAGACCTGACCCAGCTTCGCATCACGCAGTCGAACCTGGTCGGGCCGGCGGGCTACATCTCGATGGAGGACGGTTGCGTCGGCGGCTTTGTGCAGCGCGCGATCAGCGGTTCGGAAGAGCTCGACTCCGTCGTCATGATGGGCGGCGAGGGCGCGGAGTCGCAGACGACGCGCGCCACCGAAAGCTCGATCCGTGGCTTCTGGAAAGCCTACCGCGCCGCCATGGACCTTTAGACATGGACGACATGTTGGCGGTGGCGCGGCTGCAGCTTGACTACGCGGCCGCGCTCGACAATGACGAACTGGAGCGCTGGCCGGATTTCTTCACCGCCGACGGGCTCTACCGTATCACCAACGCGGGCAACGAGGCGCGCGGTCTGCCGATCGGGATCGTGCACTGCACCGGCCGGGCGATGATGCACGACCGCGTTCTGTCGCTGCGCGAGGCCAATGTCTACGAGGCACAGCGCTATCGCCACGTGCTGTCGCTGCCGGTGGTGGCGAGGAATGGCGAAGCGCTGACGGCGACGACCAGCTTCCACGTCGCGCGCATCATGCAAGACGGCGAGACCATGCTGTTCGCCACAGGCGAGTATCGCGACGTGCTCGTGCCCGACGGAGACGGTTTGATGTTCAAGCAACGCGTGGTGGTGCTCGACAGCGAACGCATCGACACGCTGCTGGCGATCCCGATCTGACGTCGTGAACAAGCCCCGTATCGCATTGGCCATCGGCGACCCGAACGGGATCGGGCCGGAGATCTGTCTGAAGGCCTGCGCGGCGAACGACGCTGCGAACATCACAGTCGTCGGCGAGCGGGCAGCGCTGGCGTATTACGCAGACAAGCTCGGTCTGTCGGTGCCGACTGCGATCCATGAGCCCGGCACGACCACGAAACCTCAGCCCGGCGTCATTGCCGAGGATGCCGGCCGCGCGACGGTGGCGGCGGCGGAAGCGGCGATCCGCTTGGCCGAGGCCGGCGAGGTCGATGCGGTGGTGGCCGCACCGCACAACGAGACGGCGGTGAGCCGCGCTGGCATTGCCTTCGACGGTTATCCCGGCTTGCTGGCCCGGGCGACGGGTACGGACGAGGACGCTGTCTTCCTGATGCTGGTCGGGCCGGCGCATCGCATCGTCAACGTCACACTGCACGTGTCGGTGCGCCGTGCCCTGGACATGCTCACCACGGATCGGATCGTCGCGGCCGCCCGGGCCACCGATGCGGCATGCCGGCGTTTCGGGATCGCGTCGCCATGCATCGGTGTCTGCGGCATCAATCCGCATGCGTCGGAGGGAACGCTCTTCGGGCCAGAGGATCAGGCGATTGTCGTGCCGGCGGTGACGCAGGCGCGTGAGATTGGCCTGGCGGTCGAAGGGCCGGTCGGTGCCGACGTGCTGCTGGCCGAGGGCGGCTGCGACGCCTATCTGGCGATGTTCCACGACCAGGCGCACATCCCGATCAAGCTGGCCGGACGCGGCAACTCCTACGGCATGTCGATTGGCGCACCGGTGCTGTTCGCCACCGTCGCGCATGGCAGCGCGCATGACATCGCAGGTCAGGGACGGGCCGACGCGTCGGCGCTGACCGGGGTGGTGCGGCAGATGGCGGCCACGCTACGCTCGGGCCCGGGAGGATAGGGCCATGTTCTTGCGCAACTGCTGGTACGTCGCCGCATGGGACCACGAGGTGAAGCGGCTGGAGCCGATGCGCCGCGTGCTGCTCGACGAGCCGGTGCTGCTCTACCGCGACACGCAGGGCAAGGCGGTGGCGCTGGAAGACCGCTGCTGTCACCGGCACGCGCCGCTGTCGATGGGCACGCTAAAGGGCGATCACATCGAGTGCCTCTACCACGGCCTGCGCTTCGACCAGACGGGTGCCTGCGTCCATATCCCGTGGCAGGACACGATCCCGCCGGAAGCCCGGGTGAAGAGCTACCCCATCGTCGAGCGCGACCGCTTTGTCTGGATCTGGATGGGCGACCCGGCGAAGGCCGACCCGGCGGAGATCGTCGACTTCCACTGGCTCGACGATCCGGAATGGACCGTGACTGGCGATCTGATCCACATGGGCGGCAACTACATGCTGATCGTGGAGAACCTGCTCGACCTCAGCCACCTGAAGTACCTGCACGCCAGCTCGCTCGGCACCAGCTACGTGCCCGACGACGAGATCCCGGTGCGCTACAAGCGCGACGGCGACCGCGTGGTGGTCGAGCGGTTCATCCACGAGGACAAGCCGCCGAGCTACTTCCGGATCATCAGCGGCCTGGAACGCGAGGCGAAGGTCGACCGCTGGATGGTGCTGGACTTCACGCCGCCGTCGCTGGTGCGGCTCGACATCGGCGTACAGCCGGCCGGGCAGGGCGCGATGCAGGGCAAGCGTAACGCGGACGTCACGACCTACAACCTGAACGCCATCACACCTGAGACCGAGCGCTCCACGCATTACTTCTGGGCGCAGGCTCAGAATTTCTCCGGCGGCGACCGGTCGCTGGCGGAGCTCGACTTCCGGCTGGTGCGGCAGGCGTTCGCAGAGGACAAGATGATCATCGAGGGCCAGCAGCAGAATATCGACCTCGCGCCCGACGCGCCGCGACTCAACATCGCCACCGATGGCGGCGGCCTGATGGCGCGGCAGATCGTCGACCGGCTGATCGCCGCCGAGCAGGCGGCCTGAACCATGGCGGAAGACCAGGTCGTCATCCTCGGGACGCGGCGCTATCGCGTCGAACGCGATTGGGCCAGGTGGCCGGACCACGTTGCCAAGGGCTTCCTCAGCCAAGTCGCGGTGGACTCCAAGGGCAACGTCTACCTGCTGCAGCGCGGCGCGACACCTGTCGTGGTGTTCGACCCGGACGGCGGCTTCGTGGCGGCCTGGGGCGAAGACCTGATCGTCGACGGGCATGGCATTTTCATCGATGGCGACGACCGGCTGTTCATCGTCGACCGCGACGCGCACCAGATCGTCGTGACGGATACCGAGGGCAACGAGCTGGCGCGGCTGGGCGAGCGCCACGTGCCGTACGACGGCGCGCCGTTCAACCATCCGACGCACGCGAGCGTGGCGCCGGACGGCGACATCTACGTCTCCGATGGCTACGGCAACACCAACGTGCATCGCTTCGCCGCCGACGGCCGGCATCTGGCGACGTGGGGTGGCGCCGGGCAGGGGGCGGGGGCCTTCTCCACGCCGCACTCGACCTGGGCCGAAGCCGACCGTGTGCTGGTCGCCGACCGCGAGAACGACCGCGTTCAAGTCTTCGATCGCGACGGACACGTACAGGGCGAATGGCGTGGGCTCTACCACCCGATGGCGATCTGGCAGGACGCGGAGGGCATCACCTTCGTTTCCGACCAGACCCCGCGTCTGGTCGCCTACGACCGCGACGGCACCATCGTTGGCCGCTGTCGCGGCGCCATCAACGGCGCCCACGGCCTCTACGGCGACCGGAACGGCAATCTGTTCATGTCCGAACTGCCGCCAGCGGGGCTTACACGACTGGCGCGGATCGACTGAGCGGCTCCGCCTGGCGCTGCGAGCGAGTTGCAACCGCCTCTTGTCTTCGCGAAGGTTGCGGTCGAGTCGGACGGGGGCAGCCGTTTACATGACCGATCAGCAGATGTGGCACAGCAACGCGCGGCGGTTCGGCCTGTTCGCCTATATCGGCGTCGCGGTCTCGCTACTCGTCTGCTTCTGGAAAGCCATCGTCGTCGTCGTCGGGCCGCTGCTGGGGCTGAGCCTGTTCGAGCTCAATCCGCACCTGCAGGCGGTGCTGATGTGGGTGTTCGCCGCCGTCACGTTGATCGCGCTGTGGCGCGATCAGCGCCGGCACGGTTCACGGCTGCCCGTTTCGGTCGGCAGCGTGGCCCTGCTGATCATCGTCGGCACGCTCTACGGCTACTACCACGTGCTGATCCTGATGAGCGGATACCTGGTGCTGGTCATCGCGGTTTTCCTCAACCACAACAGGATGCTCGTGCGGCTCAACGCCATCGTCGGCCAGCAGGCGGAGCAGCTCACCAGCTTGAACCGGTCGCTGGAGGGCCGGGTCGTGCAGCAGGTCGACGAGATCGAACGCTTGGCGCGGCTGAAGCGGTTCCTGCCCGACGAGGTCGCCAAACTGGTCACGGCGGAGGGGAACGAGGACCTGCTGCAGAGCCATCGCCGCTACATCGCCTGCCTGTACTGCGACATCCGTCGCTTCACGGCGATGACCGAGGTGATGGAGCCGGAGGACCTGATGGAGGTCATCGCCGACTATCACGCCCGTGTCGGCCAGCTCGTCGCAGTGCATGGCGGGACCATCGGCTACCGCGCCGGCGATGGCGTACTGGTCTACTTCAACGACCCGATCCCGTGCGACGACCCCGATCTGCGCGCGGTCCGTCTCGCGCTCGACCTGCGGGTCGCGTTCGAGGAACTGACGGCGCGCTGGGCCAAGCACGAGGTCGACACCGGGCTCGGTATCGGCATCGCCAGCGGCTACGCGACGATGGGCGTGATCGGCATGGAAGGCCGGTTCGACTACACGCCGATCGGCAGCGCGGTGAATCTCGCCGCCAGGCTCAGCGACCAGGCCGACGACCAGCAGATCCTGGTATCGCGACGTACCTACGCCGAGGTCGACAGCACCGTCGTGGCCGAGCCGGTCGGCCCGCTACAGCTCAAGGGCTTCGCGCAGCCGGTGGAAGCCTTCGCCGTCATGCGGCTGCGCGACGACGCGGCGGTGGTGCCGATGCAGGGGCGCGAGTCGGCCTAGACGTCCTTCTCGACCATCACGTCCAGCAGCATCGGCTTGCCCGAGGCGGTCGCCTCCTTGATCGCCGGGGCGATGTCGGCCGGGTCGGTGATCTGCTTGGCTTGCATGCCCATCGAGTTGGCCATCCCGACGAAGTCGAGCTTCGGGTTGTCGAAGTCCATGCCGACGAAGTGGTCGTTGCCGTGGAACGCCTTCAGCCGCTGCTTGATGATGCGGTAGCTCATGTTGTTGCAGATCACGTAGGTGATCGGCAGTTGCTTGTTGGCCGCGGTCCATAGTGCCTGGATCGAGTACATCGCCGAGCCGTCGCCGATGATCGCCACCAGCGGGCGGTCGGGCTTGGCCACGGCGGCACCGACGGCGGCCGCGATGCCCCAGCCGATGCCGCCGGCGGTCAGCGCGTAGTAGCTGTTCTTGTCGGTGAAGGGGAGGAACTGCAGCAGCGTGTTGGCGGTGGTCAGGCCCTCGTTCACGACCACCGCGTTGTCGGGCAGCGACTCGGCGATCTGATACATCAGGTAGTCGCCGGAGATCGGGCTCTGCGCCGCCTTGGCCGAGGCGCGCTCCACGGCGGCCTTTCGCTTGGCGGTCCAGTTCTTGCCCTCGATCTCCTTCAGCCGCGCGGCGGCGCGATCGGCGTGCGCCTTGCCGCCGCGCTCGGTCAGCAGCGGGATCAACGCCTTCAGCGTCTCCTTGACGTGCGCCTGCACCGCCAGCTCGGTCGGGAAGTTCTTGCCCATTTCCCAGTCGCGCAGGCCGATCTGCACGACCGGCATGCCTTCGGGCAGCGGCTCGACCTCGCTGTAGACCGACATGCGCAGCACGTCGGCGCCGACTACGACCAGCAGGTCATGCTCCGCCATCACGCTGCGCACCCACTTCTGGTCGCGGTTGAGCGAACCCATGTAGGTTGGGTGGCGCGAGGGGTAGTGGGCGCCGCTGTTCACCGTCTGCTGCCAGGCTGGCGCGCCCAGCGCCTCGGCCAGCTGCGCCACCTCGTCGAAGGCGTCGGCGGAGACGATCTCGTCGCCGGAGACGACCACCGGGCGCTCCGCTTTCAGCAGTCGGTCGGCGAGCTTCTCCAGCACCGCGTCGGACGGGCGCGTCTCCTGCTCCACACGGGTCGCCGCGCCGAGGTCGATGCCGCCCTCGTCGTTCAGGATATCACCGGGCAGGGAGATGAAGACCGGCCCCTTCGGCTCTGCCATCGCCACCTTGGCGGCGCGGTGCATGACCCGGGGCAGGTCTTCCAGGCGGGTGATCTCGGTTGCCCATTTCACCACCGGCTCGGCGATCGGCACCAGCGGCGCATAGAGCAGCGGCTCGGTCAGGCCGTGACCTTGCTCCTGCTGGCCGGCGGTAACGATCATCGGCACGTTGGCGAACTGCGCGCCGTAGATCGCGCCGATGGCGTTGCCGAGGCCCGGCGCGACGTGGACGTTGCAGGACACCAGCTCGCCAGAGGCACGGGCGTAGCCGTCGGCCATGTAGACCACCACCGACTCCTGCAGGCCCAGGACGTAGTTTAGGTCCTGGTGCTCGCGCAGCGCGTCCATGATCGGCAGCTCGGTGGTGCCGGGGTTACCGAACAGGTGGGAGACGCCCTCGCTCTTCAGCAGGGCGAGGAAGGCGGAGCGGCCGGTGATGGCGTTCACGGTCATGGCTGGGTCCAGGCTTATGGGATCGTTTGATCCCGAAAGCCTAGCACAGCCGTTGGCGGCTCACGTCAACCGGGGCTGTCAACTCGGGACTGGGCGGGGATGGGCGCGGCGCTCGTGCCGGTGCGCTGGGCTGGCCTCGCCCTCGAAGGCATCGGCACTGATTGAGCAGGAGAAGGTCGGCACCGCCTGCACCAGTCGGTGCAGAAGGGTGAGGTCGCTGCGGTAGCTGGCCGAGGTGCCGGTCCCGGCGAACTGCGCGAACAGGCTCTGCGCGGCGCCGCCGAAGGCGATGCGGAAGACCGCGTTCTGCACGCGCGGCTCGGCCGCGTCCGCGACGATCCGCTCCAGCTCGCGGCTGCGCGCCGGGCCGGCCGTGTCGGGCAACAGGATACCGACCACCGGGGCTTGTTCGGCGCGACCGGCGCCGAGCGCGCCGGCGAACTGACGCGGGGACAGGATCAGTCGGCCGTCGTCGGTGGGTTGCGGGACCAGACGCGCGGCGCGTTCGGTCGGGGTCAGCAGCGCGCTGTCGGCGTCGTGCACCAGGCGCGCGAGGTCGCCGCCGAGGAGGCGCGGGGTGTCGGGCTGGATCTCGATAATCGAGGGCACGCCCATGGCCATGAAGCCGTCGCCCTGGGCCAGCAGCACCACCAGCTGGTCGGCGAGATAGACGGCGCCAGGCTGCCGCAGAAGATGGGCGAGGAGTGTCGTCTTGCCGCTGCCCGGCGGGCCGACCACGAGCAGCGCCTGGCCATCGACCATCAAGGCCCCGGCCTGCAGCACCAGGGCGCGCCGCTGGCAGGCGGTCGCCAGTCCGATCTCGCGCAGGATGTGTAGCAAACGCAGGCGTGCGCGCGCGTTGTCGCGCCGGGCGACGACGCGGACACGTCGCGCTTCGACCAGGTAGAACAGGTCGAAGTCCGGATCGAACAGCAGTCGGGGACCATCGCCGACCGTGTGGTCCAGGGCCGCGACATGGCGCCGGTGCCGCGCGAAGGTCGGGACGGGCGAAACCTGGGCCGGTGCCGGTCTTTGGCGCAAGGCGGCGTGCTCGGCGTCGTCGTTGATCAGCTCGATGGCGAGCCGGACCGGGCCGGGTTGGTATTCAGGGACGATGTCAGCCAGCCAATCCAGAGGTTCGGGCCGGTTGGCGGCAACGTCGATCGCCGCACCGGCGAAGCTGAAGCGGCGGTAATTGGGAGCGGACACCGGCGTTTCCTCGGCTGACACTCAAACACGTCGTCTTGCGGCCCATTCAGGGACGGATGGTCCATTTCCGGCCATACGTCCCGGGCTCTGAGGGGGATGAAGCAAGAACGGCGCCAAGTCACGCTGTCACCGGTCCTGCGTTACAATGGCGTGGTCGTCAGAAGGGGGGCGCGTGTGAAAACGATATCGGTCGTCCTGGTGCTGTTGTTCGGCTGGGTGCTGCCCGCATGGGCGGACGCCCACGGGGAGTCGCTCAGGCGCCGGATCGAGTTGCTCCGGGACAGCCCGATTCCATCCGTGGCCGAGAGCCCGCTGGTGGCGATCGAGGAAGTCGCGGCGCTCTACGAACGCCGCGGATTTGGCCTGTTGTGGGACGATGAGGCCAACCAGCGCGCGCTACTCGGCGCCATCGCCGCCAGTATCAACGACGGCCTCGCGCCGGACGATTTCCACAGCACCGTGCTGGGCCAGCTCGTCGAGCGTGTGGCCGACGGCGCGCCGATGGTCGTGCGCATCGACCTGGACGTGCTGCTCACCGACGGGCTCGTCACCCTGTTGCGTCAGTTGCGGCTCGGCAAGGTCGACCCGGAAGCGCTGGAGGCGAACTGGTACCTCGACCGTGCGATGCTCGGCACCGACCTCATCGATCTTGCCGATCGGGCGTTGCGCGAGGGGGACGTGGCGGCGCTCGTGGACCGTGCGCGGCTGCAGCATCCCTACTACCACAAGCTGCGGTCGGTGCTGCACGACTATGCCTACATCGCCGAGGACGGCGGCTGGCCGACGGTGCCGGATGGACCGCTGCTGAAACCGGGCATGGACGACCCGCGTGTCGGCACGCTGCGGCAGCGGTTGTCCTATGGCACCGAGTACGTGATCGACGGCAACGCGGAGTCAGATCACTACGACGAGGCGCTGGCGGCGGCGGTGGAGCAGTTCCAGGTGCGGCACGGTCTGGAGCCTGACGGCGTGATCGGCCCGAACACGCTGGCGGCGCTGAACGTGCCGGTGGCGGCGCGGATCGCGCAGATCCGGGTGAACCTGGAGCGGGCCCGCTGGGTGCTGCGCGAGCTCGGGAAGGAACTCGTCCTGGTCAACATCGCAGGCGGCTATGTCCGGCTGATCCGCGATGACGCGATCGTCTGGGAGAGCCGCGTCATCGTCGGCAAGCCCTACCACCAGACCCCGCTGTTCCGCAAAGACATGCGCTACATGGTGGTGAACCCGACGTGGAACGTCACGCCGTCGATCGCGCGAAACGAGCTGTTCCCGAAAATCCGCCGCGATCCGAGCTACTTGGCGCAGAACAACATGGACCTGATCGACGGCAGCGGCGCGCGGGTCGACCCGGCGACCGTAGACTTCAAGGGCCGGTTGCCGTACCGCATCGTGCAGCGCGCCGGCGACGACAACGCGCTGGGCCGGATCAAGTTCATGTTCCCGAACCGGCACAATGTCTACCTGCACGACACGCCGTCGCGAACGCTGTTCGAGCGCGCGCGGCGGACGTTCAGCCACGGTTGCGTGCGGGTGCAGAACCCGTTCGAACTGGCCGAGCACATCCTGATGCGCGAGCCGAACTTCGATGGTGCCGGGTTCCAGGCGATCCGGGAATCGAGCGAGACGCGGACGATCAGCTTGCGACGGCCCTTGCCGGTGGTGCTGCTCTACTGGACCGTCGATCCGCACCCCGACGGCGACGTCATCTTCTATCCCGACGTCTATGACCGCGATGCGGCCATTCTCAAGGCGCTCGACAAGTCCTACGTGGCCTTTCCGCGGCGGCTCTGATCGACAAGTTTTTCTTAACCTTACCTGCCGATCCTTTTGTCTCGACTTGAGACGAATACTTGCGCGGCGGTATAGTGAATCACGCGATCCGGGTGGAGGGGTTCATGAGTGGCGGTTTGAGCCGGCGTCGGCTTCTGGCGGGCGCTGCGGTGGGGGCGAGTGTTTTGCTGCCGCTGCCGGCGTTGGCACGGTCGGTGCCGAAACGGGCGTTGGCGTTTCACAACCTGCACACCAACGAGAATCTCGACATCACCTACTTCGCGGACGGGCGCTACGATCCTGATGCGCTGCGCAAGATCGACGTGATCCTGCGCGACCACCGTACTGGCGACGTGGAGCGGATCGACCCGAAGCTGATCGACATGCTGTTCGAGTTGCACCACCAGCTCGATAGCTCGTCGCCGTTCCACATCATCTCCGGCTACCGCTCGCCCAAGACCAACGGCGCGTTGGCGGCCAAGAGCCGGGGCGTGGCGAAGAAGAGCTTGCACATGCGCGGCCTGGCGATCGATGTCCGGCTGCCCGACCGGCGCCTCAAGGACGTCCGCAAGACCGCGATCGCGATGAAGCGCGGCGGCGTCGGCTACTACGGCAAGTCGGGCTTCGTGCACCTCGACGTCGGTCGGGTGCGCTTCTGGTAGCGACCTGACGGCGGCTCAGGCCACCGTCTGAACCACCTCGAACCCTTCGAAGTTGGGATGACCGAGATACATGTCCCGGTTGTCGCCGGCGTTCTTGTGCGCCTCGCGGAAGTGGTCCGACCTTGTCCACGCCTCGAAGGCTTCGCGGTTGGCCCAGATGGTGTGCGAGGCGTAGAGCGTATGGTCGTCGTGTTCCGGGCCGCGCAGCAGATGAAATTCGACGAATCCGGGTACCTGCTTCAAGCGGGTGTCGCGACTGACCCAGACCTTCTCGAAGTCGGCTTCGCGCCCGCGCGCGACATGGAACCGGTTCATGGCGATGAAGGTCTGCGACATCTCGATGCTCCGCGGCGGCTGCCCAGGCGCACCATATCGCCCGGGCAGCGCCGTCGGCGCAAGCGCGCCTGGCCTTACTCGAGCACCTTCGGCCAGTTCCCGTCGGCCTTGCTGATGTGGCCGGCGATATCTTCTTCCCACCGGCCCTGAATGCGCTTGTCGTAGTTCAGATACAGCTTGCCGTCGACGATCTTCCAGGCATCGGGCTCGGTCTTCGCGGTGCTGCCATAGCTCACGGCGTAGGCGCAGTAGCCGCCATATTGCGGCTCGTAGGCGGCCGGGTCGGCCTTGAACTTGGCGAGGTTGTCCGCCGTCGCGAAGCGCCACTCCGCGCCCTTGTGCATCAGCGTGTGGTCGGCCTTGCCGGGCATCGGCATGCCGTCGAAATAGCTCACAGGGTCGTAGCCGTTGATCGCGACCGTGCCGTCCTTGGAATAGATCTCCGGTTCCTTGGCGAGGCCGGGGGCGGCGAAGGCGAACAGGCCGAGCGCCACCGTTAGGATGGCCGCTGCGAGATGTCGCATGGTTCTGGCTCCATGGTTGTTTGCGAGGCTCGGTGGGCAGGATGCGGCGCCAGGGCGATGCGGCCAAATGACAGTCCGTCGCGATTGCTCAAAAGCCCGTGAAGGCCGACGGCTTGCTTCGGCGCGGAATCGATGGTTGCCTGCCGGAGACCTTTCCTTGCGTGCAAATGCACCCACATTGGATCAGGCAAACCGCCGGTAAGGAGACGAGCATGATCAAGGGCCTGCACCACAACGCTTACCGTTGCCGCGACTCGGAGGAGACGCGTCGCTTCTACGAGGATTTCCTCGGGCTGCCGCTGGCCCACACGCTGCACATCGAGCAGACGAAGTCCGGCCGCGAGACCGGCACGTTGCACACGTTCTATCAGATGGACGACGGCTCGTGCCTGGCCTTCTTCGAGGCCCCGGACATGCCGTTCGAGTTCAAGGAGCAGCACGACTTCGACCTGCACATCGCGTTGGAGGTCAGCCAGGACGCGCTGCGCGAGATGTTCGAGAAGGGCAAGCGGGAAGGCTTCGAGACCCGCGGCATCTCCGACCATGGCTTCATCGACTCGATCTACTTCCGCGATCCGAACGGCTACGTGATCGAACTCACGGCCAAGCGCGAGGGCCACGACGCGGCGATGGATCCGGCGAAGAACGGCGCGCGCGCGCGCCTCGACGCCTGGACCAAGGCGAAGGCGCCGCAAGCCGCGGAGTAGACGTCGGCGCGGCCCACCCGGCCGCCTGGAAGCGTGGGCAAATCGCTGCGCGAGGCTCGCCATGGGCGCTGGCTTTCGCTAGTCTGTCCGCGACTGGGAATAAGCAATTCCGGATGCACCGGATCAATGGGAGGTGACTTGTGACCATGAAGCCTGTTCTTTCCGCCATGGCCGCGCTGACCGCGCTGTCGATTGCGGGGTCGGCCTTCGCCGCCGCGCATGAGCTGAAACTGCCGAAGCGACTGACCTGGACGGCGTACGGCACGACCGCGTCGGGCTACGCGCAGTCGGTGGCGATCGGCAATGCGCTGAAGGAAGCGTACGGCACGACCATCCGGGTGATCCCGGGCAAGAACGACGTCAGCCGCATGGCGCCGCTACGCGACGGCAAGGCGGACTACTGCGCCTGCGGCATTGCGGCGTATTTCGGTCAGGAAGGCGCGTTCCTGTTCGCGTCGAAGGAATGGGGCCCGCAGCCGCTGCGCGTGATCGCGACGGCGATCGGCAACAACAACCTGGCGCTCGCCACGGCGAAGGACGCCAACATCACCACCCTGGCCGACCTGAAGGGCAAGCGCGTGTCCTGGGTCCAGGCGGGCGACGCGTTGAACTGGAACGTCGCGGCGAACCTGGCCTTCGCCGGATTGACCTGGGACGACGTCACCAAGGTCGAAGTGTCGGGCTTCAAGGCGGCGGTCGACGCCGTGATCAATGGCCAGTCCGACGCCGCTTTCATGAACACGGTGACGCCGCACGCCCAACGGCTGGCCGCCTCGCCGCGCGGTATTCACTGGCCGCCGCTGCCGCATGACGACAAGGACGGCTGGGCCCGGACGATGGCCGCCGCGCCGGTCTATCAGAAGCACGTCGCCACGGTTGGCGCCGAGATCAGCAAGGACGCGCCGCACGTTGGTGCCGTCTACGCTTATCCGATCCTGGTCACCAACGCCGACCATGATGCCGAGCAGGCGTATAACCTCGCCAAGGCGATCTTCGCGCAGTACGACAAGTTCAAGGGCGCGGCGCCGGGTGCGGGCGGCTGGTCGATCGACAACCAGAACCTGACGTGGGCGATGCCGTACCACGACGGCGCGATCAAGTTCTACAAAGAGGTCGGCAAGTGGGACGCTGCGGCGCAGGCGAACCAGGACATGCTGGTGAAGCGCCAGAACATGCTGCTGGACGCGTGGGCGAAGATGGAGGGCAAGGACTCCATGGAGCCTGAAGCGCTTCGCAAGGCCTGGATGGCCAAGCGTGCAGAGGTGCTGAAGGCCGCGGGTATGGACCTCGTCTTCAACTAGCGTCCCTTAGTGCAAAGCAACGTCGGTGTCTCAGCCCGACGAACGCGCTGAAGACCTGGCGCAGCCGGCGACGGTGGAACACCGCTATCGCCGGCTGTCGCCGGTCTGGCGCTGGGTTTTGATCGCGGCGACCGTCCTGTCGCTGCTGATCTCCGTCTATCAGCTGTTCAACCTCGGCAGCTTCGGCGGCTTCGTGCCGATCGACACGCAGTACTTCTTCGCGCTGCTCGGCATCCTGCTGCCGCTGACCTTCCTGGTCTTCCCCGCGCACAAGGGCGCCCATGACGGGATGGCGTGGTACGACGTGGTGCTCGCCGCGATCGGCGTCGGCGTGGTCGCCTACTTCCTCTACTACGCCCGCGACATCGTCGACCTCGGGTGGGAATACGCGGCGCCGGACCACATCATCTACGCGGCCATCGTGCTGTGGGTGCTGGTGCTGGAGGCGACGCGTCGCGCCGGCGGGATCCCGGTATTCCTCGTCGTCCTGGTGGTGTCGCTCTACCCGGTCTACGCGGAGTCGGTGCCGGCGCCGTTTGACGGTATCAACGAGACCTTCGGCGTCACCGTCGCCTATCACGCGGTTTCCAGCGAGGCGATATTCGGCATACCGTTCCGCGCCTTCGCCAATCTCGTCATCGGCTTCCTGCTGTTCGGCGTGGCGCTACAATTCACCGGCGGCGGGAAGTTCTTCCTGACGCTCGCATTTGCCCTGCTTGGCCACGTCCGCGGTGGGCCGGCGAAGGTGGCGATCTTCTCCTCCGGCCTGATGGGGTCGATGTCCGGTTCGGTCATCACCAACGTGCTGACGACCGGCGCGCTGTCGATCCCGGCGATGAAGCGGATCGGCTTCAAGCCGCACTATGCCGGCGGCGTGGAGGCCTGTGCGTCCACCGGCGGTGTGCTGATGCCGCCGATCATGGGCGCCACCGCCTTCGTGATGGCGACCTATCTGGAGGTGCCGTACTCCGACATCGTGATCGCCGCGGTGATCCCGTCCTTCCTCTATTTCTTCGGTCTGTTCGTTCAGATCGACGCCTACTCGGCGCGTATGGGCCTGCAGGGCCTGCCGCGTGAGGAGATGCCGTCGGTCCGTCAGGCGATGAAGGAGGGCTGGCACTACCTGTTCGTCTTCGCGCTGCTGATCTGGATGCTGCTCTACCTGCAGCGCGAGGCGTTGGCGCCGTACTACGCCACGGTGCTGCTGATCGCGATCAACCAGTTCAACAAGGCGACGCGTTGGAACTGGAGCGCCTTCATCGACTTCATCGTCGGCACCGGCCGCCTGTTCGTCGAATTGGCGACGATCCTGGCCGGTATCGGCATGATCGTCGGCTCGCTGTCGCTGACCGGCAAGATCTCGACGCTGGCGTCGGAGATGCTCGGCGCGGCCGGCGACTCGGTCATGCTCCTCCTGCTGATGGGGGCACTCGCCAGCTTCATCATGGGCATCGGCGTCACTGTCACGGTCGCCTACATCGTGCTCGCCATTACCCTGGCCCCGGCGTTGAGCCAGGCCGGGTTGAACCCGATGGCGGTGCACATGTTCATGCTGTACTGGGGCATGCTGTCGTTCATCACCCCGCCGGTGGCGCTGGGCGCCTTCGCCGCGGCCAGCCTCGCCAACGCCAAGCCGATGCGCACCGGGTTCGAGGCGATGAGACTGGGATCGATCATCTACTTCATCCCGTTCTTCTTCGTGCTCAATCCGGCGCTGATCATGCAGGGCGACTTCGACGTGGTGCTGCGGGTGCTGGTCACCGCGATCATCGGCGTGGTGCTGCTCGCCAGCGCGTTGCAGGGCTACCTGATCGGTATCGGCAGCCTCGCGACGCACCCGGTGTTCCAGTGGCCGATCCGGGCGCTGGTGCTGGGCGCCGGCCTGCTGTTCGCCACGCCGGGCAACGAGTGGTCGGGGCACACCAGCCTGGAGCTTGCCGGCGCCGGGCTGGTATTGTTGCTGCCGGGGGTCGCCTGGGCCTGGATGCTGAACCGGGGCCGAAGCGCGGTACCCGCCGGTTAGGCGCGACGCGCGGCAACACGACAGGGCAAGAGCATGGGTATTGAAGTCGGCGGGCTGTTTGGCCTGATCCTGCTGGCGTTGGCCATCTGGGCGATCGTCGCGACGGTGCAGTCCGACGCGGGGACAATGGCCAAGGTCCTATGGATCCTGCTGGTGCTGATCTTCCCGGTCATCGGCTTCATCATCTGGCTGATCGCCGGGCCGCGTGGCCGCAAGACCTGACGCCGGCCATGACCGGGCGCTCGGAGAGGCGCGACGATGGCAACTGAACCGACCGGGCTGATGGCCTTCTGGGCCGAGATCGACGCCGACTACGTCGACCGCTTTCGCGAGTGGCACAATTGCGAGCACATGCCGGAGCGGGTCGCGATCCCTGGCTTTGTCGCCGGCCGGCGCTACTTCGCGGTCGGTGAGAGCAAGGGCGTGCTGATGATGTACGAGACCGCCGATGCCGGCGTGCTCGCCAGCCCGGCCTACATGGCGCGCCTGAACGATCCGACGCCGTGGACCAAGGAATCGTTGCCGCACTTCCGCAATCCGTCGCGCAACATCTACAGCCTGGTGGCGGGCGAGGGCGTCAGCGACTTCCATGCCGCGCCCTACATGATCTCGGTTCGCTTCAATGGCGAGGCCGATGCCGGCACCGTGGCGAAGCTGTGCGCGAACGAGGGTGTCGGCCGTGTGCGGCTCTATGCCATCGACGAAGCGATCTCCGGCATCGAGACGTCCGAGCGGGCGATCTATGGCGGCGGGCCAGGCGAACAGAAATGGCTGCTGCTGATCGAGGCGGCGAGCCCGGCGCTGGACGCCGTTCGCGCGGCGGCGGCCGGCTGGCGCGACGTCTACCTCGACGGTTTCGCTGTCGAGTACGTGCTAGAGGCCGCCTGAGTTCGCACGCATGACGGCGGTCGAACGGTTCGAACTCGCCGCCGACGTCGCCGGTATCGCCTGGCGCCACCTGGACGAAAAGCATCCCGACGACGTTTCGTGGCTACGCGATGCCAGTCTGCCGCCAGTCGCCGTCGACGCCCTGCTGGCCGAGGAGACGCGGCCGCGCTACGCCGCCTTCGACGGTGGCGACGTCATCATCCTGCGCGGCGTGAACCTGAACCCCGGCGCGGAGCCGGAAGACATGGTGTCGGTGCGCTGTTGGCTCGCGTCCGACCGCATCGTCACGGTCTCGCGGCGCAATGTCCGCTCGGTGCATGAGCTGTACGAGCGCGTTGCGGGCGATGGCCGGTTCGCGTCGCCTGGCGCTTTCCTCGTCATTCTCGGGCATGCGCTGACCGTGAAGGTTCGGCAGGTGGTTCGCGACATGGAGGAAGCACTCGGCGAGTTGGAGGACCGGTTGCACCGCGCGCCGAATGGCGAGCTGCGCGATGCGATGCAGGAACTGCGCGGCCGGGCCATCGGGTTGCATCGGTTCCTGGCGCCGCAGTTCGAGGCCTTCTCCGATGTCCTCGAAGAGCCGCCGTCGTGGCTGAGCGACGGCGAACGGGAGCGGCTGCGCGAGGTCGCCGACCAGACAAAGCGCGCGGTCGAGACGCTGGCGGCCATCCGCGAGGCGGTCGGCTCGCTGCAGCAGCAGTTCTCGTTGCGCCAGGCGGAGCGGATGAACCGCACGTCCTACATGCTGACGGTGATC